>CAZQTM010000019.1:0-17976 GCA_964595855.1 uncultured Lachnospiraceae bacterium
TTTTTGCTAAAAGGTAGGATTTGTCGTACCTCTATTAATTTTGCGTAAAATTTAATTTATGATTTCACACTTTCACCTCCAATCATTACTGTGGCTGTCTGGTTTGTACTTAGCATACTAAGGTCCCCTTCCAGAGCAACCGTAACTGTATATGTTACACTGGACCTGCTGTCTGACTGTGATACCGGTAATATGGAGGTAACTGTTCCATTGTACTGTTTTGCATCGTTTACATTTATTATTGCGCTGTCACCAACACTAAGTGTGTCAATATTAGTTTGGTCAATTTCTACCGATACAGTGACAGTTTCCGTGTCCGTATATTCCACTAGTGGTACCCCTACAGATACTGTGGCATTTTCTTTTGCCGCAATCATCATAATTGTTCCAGCATTTCTGGTATAGAGATAACCATCTCCTATGGTTTCTTCAAATTGCTTTAAATTTTCACTTGCAGTATCATAGTCATCAGAAATAGTGTCCAGTTCTTCCTGCAGCTTTTTTTCCTGTGTATTATAGGATGTCTCTGCAAGCTCTGTCTCTGCTTTGGCTGTATCACTCTCTGTCTGCAAAGAAATTTTTGTTTTTTCAAATGCCACATATTCTTCCTGCAGTTCTGCATTCAACAGTTCATACTGTGCTTTAGCATCTTCAAGCGAATACTTTGCTTTTTCCAAAGCACTTTCATATTGCTCCAAGGCTTCATCACGTTCCTTAATTTCTTCACTAACCTCATCATCAAAATCATTATAGATTGACAGCATTTCTTTGCTTGTACTGTTATTTGTATTCATGGAAGAACTCGTTGCAGCATCTGTACTTGCACCCATACTGCTCTGACTGCTCGCTGCAGCAATATTCCACTCTTCATATAGCTGCATTAAAAGAGCAAAATTTTCATAACACTCATCCTGCAGCTCTTTAACCTGATAATATATATAGTAATAATTGTTATTAATGCCTTCTGTATACTCATTCACCAAAGCTTCTGCATCTTCCACCTGGCTTTTCAAATCGTCCAGCTTATCGCTTTCCTCCTGCAGCTTTGTCTGATAAGTTGCATCTGCATACTTTCCTTCTATCACTGATTTATCTGCTTCTTCTTTTGCTTCTATCTTTGATTCTTCAAAAGCAATCAGCTGCTGCTTGTAGGCTATTTCTGCCTCTTTTTCTTTTTCTTCCAGTTCTTTTTTAGCGGCAGTAATACTTTTGTCTGTAAATTTCAAAACCTTACTGCCTGCTTCCACGGTTTCTCCTGATGATAAATAAACCTCCTCTACATAAAGAGCTGTATCAAGAGAATCTATCTCTATCTCTTCAGACACCGAGTCTGTTTTTATTGTTCCAGATGCTATGATCATCCCATTCTCTGTTGGTTTTTCCTGTTCAAATGCATCCTGACTGGATTTTTTTTGTTTTATAAACAGACAAATCAGTATTACTACTGCTGCTATAAAAAACCCTCCTATTATGATCAACTTTTTTCGTTTCATCTGTTTCTCCTAACCTTAAGATTTCTTAAGGTTAATTGTGAATATAATTTGTTTATAAAATTTGTTCAAACTGTGAAATAATTGTGTTCCAATTAACCAGTAAATAGAAATTTGTGCAAGCACGATTTCTGCTTGCTGTTTTATTGCACAAAAAAAAAGACATGACAGACGTCATATCTTTTCTTATCTTTTTCTAAAGTTCTCTGAATCTATGATTTTATCTTAATTCCTTCTTTTTCTGCTCCAAGAAAGCCATTTGCTGCTCAATTCTTTCTTTCACCATAATACTGATTTCTTTTGTAGTTTTTGAAGCATACTCATCAAAATAAATAGGTTCTAAAAAAAATACTTGTGTTGTAACCTTACGCAGCGAATTAAAATCAAATGGAATATGGGAATCATAAATAGCAACAGGAACAATTGGACACTGTGCATTCTTTGCACATTTAAAGGAACCAGGTCTGAAATCCTGAAGATTATTTCCATTTCTCTCATATTTTCCTTCTGGAAAATATATATATCGTTTTCCCTGTTTTGCTCCTTCAGTAATCTGCAGTGCAGCACGCAGCTGCTGTTTATAATCCCTTCTGTCAAGGCGAACGCCTCGAATCAGATCCATAAACTGTGTTGCCAGTACCATACGGCTTTTGCCAGCATCCATTATAACAGAACAGGGGTTTTTATGAACTGAGATAATTCCCAATGCATCATATTTTCCCTGATGATTGGAATACATAATATAGCCACCTTCCTTTGGAAGATGCTGACTGCCATAGGAAACTGTTCTAATTCTTGCTCTTTTTCTTAACGATCCAACAATTTTCTGTGCCAGACGATAACACTGTTCCTCATCATATTTATCTGCATTTTTATAATAATGAATTGATATAAAAATATAATAAATAATCAACGGAATTGAAATAATAATAACATAATAAAAACGTAACATACGCAGACTCCTAAAAAATATCTTTATACAGTATAGCGTATAATTACATTTTTTTCAAATGTTATAGGAAATTCGAAGTCTATTATAATTGGAAACGTACTGAATAAAAATCTTTTTTTATTCAGAAAGCGGTTGTATTTCAATTGCTTTTTCCATCATGCCTTCTCTCTCTTCATCTGAAATACCTGCAATAACACTGTTGATGGCCTCCTTAAGTTCTGTGTCATCTTTCCTGATAGCAATTCCAAGATTTGTTTCTTCTTCACTAATGCTAAAGCCTTTTCCCTCTTCAAATTCAATCATTTTAAGTTCAGGATTTGATTTTATTGCTGAGAGTGCAGACGGTTTATCTACAACGATTGCATCTACTTTTCCCGATGATAATGCAACAATGGAGGCTGGAAGCGTTTCCATTGCTGGCTGTATATCAGCTCCCTCAATTTGTGGCAGTACATCATACCAGGTAGTGTTCATCTGTGATGTCATTTTTGCACCTGACAAATCGCTTATTGATTCAATTGCAGCATAATCACTGTCATTTCGTGTTAAAACTACAAAATCAGCATAATAATAGGGGGTTGTAAAATCAACTGACTGCATTCTTTCTGCAGTCATACACATACCAGAAACCACCGCATCAATATTATTTGACTGCAGTTCTAGAATCAGACTGTCCCAGTCTATTTTATGTATTTCCAGTGTATAACCAAGTTCTTCTGCAATTTTCTTGGCATACATTACATCATATCCGTTTGCATATGTATTACTTGTTGTAACAACTGCATCGTTCGTTTCATCTGTCTGTACCCAGTTAAATGGTGCGTAGGCACATTCTATTCCAACTCTCAATACCTTTGTTTCTGTACTTTCTGTTTCCTGCACAACTGTTTCCTGTGTCGATTCCAAAGAAGTTCTCTCTATTTCTTTTTCAGTGCTGCTTCCACATCCTATGAGTGTTGCTAGTAAACCTGCACTTAACATGATTGATAAGATTTTTTTCTTCATAATTCTTCCTCCATTTCGCATAATACTGTGTCTACAATGGTTAACAGTTCGTCTATTTCACTTTCACTTACCTGGAAATTAGGGCCCATGATTGCACCATCTCCCTGAAATCCTCTATCCACTCTGGCAGTTGCCATAAGAAGCAGTCCATGATCTTTGCAGCGTTCTTCGAAGGTCTGTCCAAAATTAAGCTTTGGATCAAGCACTTCTTTTGTTTCTCTGTTTTTCACAAACTCCATTCCTACCATCAGACCTCTTCCTCTTACATCACCGATTACTGGATGTTTATCCATAAAAGCAATTAAGCCATCCTTTAATCGTTTTCCCTGTTTTTTTACATTTTCAAGCAGGTTCTCTTCCTCAATAATTGTTAAGGTCTTATCGATAATGGCTGCTGCCATAGGATTTCCTGTCCATGTGAATCCAGGACTGAAGGTTCCAAATTCTATAATCGGTTTTGCAACACGTTCCGTGCAGGCAGCAACTCCAATTGGAAAATACCCTCCACTTATGGATTTTGCCATTGTCATAATATCAGGCTTTACTCCAAACTGTTCCATTGCTGTCATGGTTCCCGTTCTTCCGCTTCCTGCCATAATTTCATCTGCAATCATAAGAACATCATACTTATCACATATTTCTCTGATTTTTTTAAAATATTTTGCCGGCGGATTCACTGCGCCAAGTGATGTTCCTGAAACTGGTTCAAAAATAAAACCAGCCACATTTTCTGCTCCTCTTAATACAATTTCATCTTCCAGTGCTTTGGCACATTCTACATCACAGCTTTCACAATTTCTTCCATAAGGACAACGATAGCAATATGGAGGACAAATTTTGCAGTCATTATATAAATCCGGTGCATACTCTGCTCTTCTTCCTGGATTACCTCCTACTGTCAATGCACCAGACGTATAGCCATGATAACTCATCCATCGACCGATAATAAGGTGTTTGGTCTTCATTCCTCTATGTACAAAATGAAGTCTTGCCATTTTCAGTGCAATCTCCACAGCCTCCGAACCTCCGGCAACAATACAGAACTTATCCATTCCATATAGTCTGCTCATATGCTCAGATGCCTTATTGATAACTGTTGAAGTAGCAATGTCACGATGATAGTATGCCATCTTTTTAGCCTGTTCATATAACACCCTTGCCATATCCTCCCTGCCATGAGCCAGACTGACACTGATGGCACCACTGCTTCCATCTAGATATTTTTCTCCATTCGGCCCATACAAATAAGAACCTTTTCCTTCCTCTAAAACAGGATATTCATAATTGTATTCATAATACATAACATTTTCGTGTAACTCTTTCACAAACGTCACTCCTTTCCTATTGCAAATTATCATAAACCGATGCTACAATAAAAAAAAATTGATAAGGAGGCTGCTATGACCTATACAACTGGCTCTATTTTTCAGACATTAAAACTGCAATATCAGCTTCATTTTCTTACCGATTTTTCTTATTCTTCACATCCTGTTGATGCCGTACGAATTGTAGAACATACGGATACTCTTTTACACGTGCGTGCAAATGAGCTAATCATTACTACTGGAATCATGCTGACAGACGAGGGAGCACTGTTATCCTTTTGCAAAGAACTTATTAGTCATAATGCCAGCGGACTCATTATAAACATTGGTCCCTACATTCAAGAACCATCTCCTGCTCTTTTAAAGCTCTGTAATAAAAAACTACCGCTTCTTTCCCTTCCCTGGGAACTTGAAACGGTTGAACTAGAACGTTCTATTTATGAGCTTTTAATGTCACGAGACAATACTGATACCCTCTCGACGCTCTTTATGCAGTATCTAAATCAGGAAAAACTGCGTCCTGTTTTATGGGACACATTGCTTCAAAAAGGAATTGGACAAGATCAAAAATATGATTTGTATTTTTTCAGCTTTCATAAGGATAGTTATTTGAAAAATTATGCAAATTGTCTTACTATTTCTGAAAAAATACATTCTCATTATATTCTCGCATCCATAGATTCTATTACCCTTTTCTTTTTTTATGACTGTGATGCTTATGAGAGAAAATCTCTGTTGCGGGAATTTTCGAAACTTATTTATGCTTCGGACCATGAAATTTCTCTTTTTACTGGTCCAACCGATATGAGTCTTTCTCTGCTCGGTATCTCTTTTTCAAAGCTTCTTTCTTTTTCCTCTGTTACGTTACAGGTACCTGGTACTATTTCAAGTTATCAGGATATGGATATTTATGATTTACTACTATCCTGCAATGCTTCTGATTCTCTGTCAGATATTTATTACAAATATTATGAAAAACTGCACACTTACGATATGACTCAGAAAACAAATTACTGTAAACTTATCCTTACCCTTTTTGAATGTAATTTCAGTCGTACCAGACTTTCTGAGAAAATGTTTCTTCATAGAAATACCATTCAATACCAGCTTGGTAAAATCGAAGATATTCTTAACTGTAATCTTTCTGACCCACACGATATCACCTGTATCTATCTTTCCTTTACCGCTGCCAGATTCTTTTCAGGACAAACTAGAAACATACTTATCCATAATCATCTTGACGATTAGTTCGGCTGTTCCATCTACTCCAAGTACACTACTGTCTATTAAAAGTTTCTTATAATCGATATCACTTGGAAGATAGCTGGCAAAACGCTTATGATAATGTTCTCTTGCCTGATCTACCATTGCTATGGTATCTGCTGCCTTAGCTTCATCAATCCCCAGCTTTTCAATACAATTTTTTAATCGTTCCTCATATGGGGCATATATGTAAATGCTGATATGGTTTTTCATTCCCTGCAAAATATAATCAGAACATCTTCCAACAATGATACATGTCTCTTTATTGGCAATGTCGTAGATAATGTTCCTCTGTACATTAAAGATTTTATCCTGAATATCGCTTGTTCCCTTTCCAAGAGGAAATTTCATTTTAAAAAAAGGTGACTTTGCACTTTCTTCCTCATTGCTGATATAAGAAACAGGCATATTAAGCCTTTTGGCTGTAGCTTCTACAATATCTCTGTCATAATAGGGAATATTTAATTGCTCTGCTACCTTTTTGGCAATTGGTCTTCCCATACTTCCAAACTGCCTTGTAATGGTGACTACATATTGTTCCATGCTCTTACCCCCTTTTGTTATCCCAATATCGTTTTAAAAATTCTTTGGTTCTAGCTTCTTTTGGATTTTCAAAGAATTCCTCAGGAGAAGAATCCTCTAAAATAACACCATCATCCATGAATATAATGCGATTGCTTACATCTTTTGCAAAAGCCATTTCATGAGTAACAATAACCATGGTAAAACCATCCTTTGCCAGTTGTTTAATTACCTGCAATACTTCATCTACCAGCTCCGGATCAAGGGCTGAGGTTGGTTCATCAAATAGAATAACATCTGGCTCCATTGCAAGGGTTCTGGCAATTGCTACCCTTTGTTTCATGCCACCCGATAATGAAGAAGGCTTTGCATTGATATATGGTCCCATTCCTACTTTAATCAAATATTTTAAGGCTCTTTTTTCGGCAACCTCTTTTGAGAGTTTTAATACATTCGTACATCCTATCATGCAGTTTTTTAAAACAGTCATATTTTCAAATAAATTGAAACCTTGAAATACCATGCCCACTTTTGTTCGATATGTATTTACCTGTTTTGACTGTAACGGTAAAAGCTCATTTCTAAAATAAATTTCCCCCGCTGTAGGTCTTTCTAGTATATTGACGCATCTAAGAAGTGTAGATTTACCGGACCCTGAGGAACCGATAATGGAAATAACATCTCCTTTATTCACCTGAAAGTCGATATCCTTTAATACTTCGTGATCACCAAATGTCTTTTTTAAATGTTTAATAGAAATGATTTCACTCATCTAATCACCCCTCTCCAAGGCGTCTTTTTAATTCCAGCTCATTGACAAGTAAATAATCTGAATTACCATTTAATCCATTTTCCAAAATACTTAAGAGCTTATTGATAATGATTGTCAGAAATAAGTAGATCAAGGCTGTAATGGTATATGCTTCAAAGAATCTAAAATATGTGCCTGCTGCGGATTTTGTAATAAAGAATAATTCTGTAACAGAAATTACATTCAATACAGAGGTATCCTTAATATTTGTCACGAATAAATTGCAAAGCTGCGGTGTAATGTTATGAAATGCCTGCGGTAATATTACATGTATCATCATACAGACATGTGACATTCCCATTGCTCTTGCACCCTCTTCCTGTCCATGATCAACAGAGATAATTCCGCCTCTGACAATTTCTGCTGCATAACCTCCTGTATTTAAGGACAGAACTATTATTGCTGCTGCAAATGGTGCTATATTAATATTGAATAGTTGACTGGAACCATAATATACCACCATTGCCTGTACAATCATTGGTGTTCCTCTAAATACCGTAACATAGATTCCAGTAATCTTTTTTATCATGCTAATAAAAAAGCGATACCCTATGGACTGTTGTGAATGTATTGGAATGGTATTGATAATTCCTGTAATAAATCCAATTACAAAACCAATAAAAGTACCAATCACAGAAATTACTATGGTCATAATTGTTCCATACACAAAAAACTGTCCGTATTCTTTTAACAGAAATATAATCCATTCTAAAAAGCTCTTTTCCATAGTAATCAGCACTCCTCTCTAGTCTAAATTAGCCGGCTGCATCTTAATTGCTTTCTCCATGTATTCTTTCTTTGCTGCATCATCAAAATCTGCCAATGCTTCATTTATCTTTTCTAAAATCATGGTATCTTCTTGTCTGACTGCAATTCCCATATTATTTGACTGACCTTCCGGTAATGTGAATCCTTTTCCCTGTTCAAATTCGATATAGGTTAATTCCGGATTTGTACTGCAGGCTGACATACAGGATGGCGTATCTAACAGACCAAAATCTGCTTTATTGCTTGTGACTGCTACTACAATTTCAGGTACCGTTCCAAGTGGTACCATATGATTTACGTTTTCTACTTGATCAATATAATCACTGTCCCACATTGTATCTACCTGTGTGACAATACTACTTCCCTTAATATCTGCAAGAGATGTGGCATTTGCAAATGGAGAATCTTTTTTTACAAGTAGACAATCATTTGCAACATAATAGGTATCTGAGAAATTGATTACCTGTTTTCTTTCCTCTGTAATTAACATACCTGCAACAATTGCATCATATTTATTGCTTTGTAATCCGAGTATGATAGAATCCCATTCTGTTTTATATACCTCCAGATTCCATCCGTTATAATCACATATCTTTTTTGCAACAAGAATATCATATCCATTGACATAATCAGAGGAACCTGCCATTGGAACTGCTCCATTGCTATCATCTGTCTGTGTCCAATTAAATGGTGCATATGCACATTCCATAGCAACACGCAAAGTATATGGTTCTTCACCACTTGTCTGTGCTTGTGTCTCACCTACCTGTGAAACCTCACCCGAAGCTTCACTTACAGCAACTTCCTTTTTACCACAGCCACCAAATACTGCGCTCATAGTCACCATAGCAAATACCAATAGTAATTTTTTTACATAACTTCTTCTCATAACTTTGTCCTCCTTTTTTTAAAATAAAAAAACAGAAACGATGCAACGCAACGTCTCTGTTTGGGTGTCATTCTAGCATGGTAAAATGGTAAAATCAACTAATTCCTTTTATATATTCTCACAAATGAATTTGTGCATTTGCACAACGTGCTAGCATTTATGCATATTTATCTGTTTTTTCTATGGTTGACAAATTGTTTTTCTGATTGCTATTATGTGCTCAATTAGAAAGGAGTTGATTCATTATGAAAGAAATTACTTCAAAAATACGTTTACGTATCTCTAACCATGATGCACATTATGCTGGGAATCTTGTTGCCGGAGCAAAATTATTGGAACTGCTTGGTGATGTAGCAACTGAACTTCTTATATTAAATGATGGAGATGAGGGTTTATTTTGTGCATACGACAACGTAGAATTTTTAGCACCTGTTTATGGCGGCGACTATCTTGAGGCCTCAGGTATGATTACAAAAATCGGAAACACCTCTCGTAAAATGGATTTTACCATAAAAAAAGTGATTACATCCTATCCTGATATTAACACATCTGCCTGTCAGGTATTAAAAGAGCCTTTGATTGTATGCAAAGCCTCTGGCACCTGCGTGGTTCCTAAAGAGAAACAGCGGTATTAAGTCGTTTTTGTAAGGTATAATTATGATTCTCATTGGAAGGAGAAATTGGTATGGAAAAAATTATAATAACTGCTTGCATCTGTGGTGCTGAGGTAACAAAAGCACAAAACCCCGCCGTACCATACACCATAGAAGAAACTGCCCTGCAGGCATATGAAGCCTATCAGGCTGGTGCTTGTGTGATTCATCTACATGTACGTACAGATGATGGAACTCCAACACAAAGTAAAAAGCGATTTGAACAAGTCATAAAAGCAATTAACAGCCTTTGTCCTGATGTTATTATACAGGTTTCTACCGGTGGAAGTACTTCGATGAGCTTTGAAGAACGGATGCAGCCGCTGCTTCTTTTACCCGAAATGGCTTCTCTGGATTGTGGAACCTGCAATTTTGGTTCTGATGATATTTTTGTAAATACTGAAAAAATGATCACTAATTTTGCTGTCTATATGAACCAACATAATATTCGGCCCGAAATTGAAATTTTTGATAAAGGTATGATGGATACGGCTTATCGCCTAAGGAGAAAAGGAATTCTTTGCGGCCCGATTCATTTTAATTTTATGCTGGGGGTTTGTGGAGGTATGGATGCAACAAAAGAAAATCTTCATTTTTTAATTAGGAATCTGGCTCCAGGAGATACCTATACAGTCTCAGCAACTGGGCGATATGAATTTGACATGGCACGCGAAGCAGCAGCGCATCACGGTCATATCCGTGTGGGATTAGAAGATAATCTTTATCTGGAAAAAGGTGTTTTGGCACATTCTAACAAACAGCTGGTTGAAAAGGCTGTCAGCCTTGCAAAATCCTGCAGCCGCGAAATTGCTACTCCGAAACAGGCACGAAAAATTCTGCATCTTCAAGGAGGAAAGGAATGATATGGAAAATACAAACATAAAAGAATTAAAAGGAAATAAATATGGGATTCACCGCGTAATTACTCCAGAGGGAGTATTGCCACAGGCAGCATCAAAGATAAACAATGACATGACTCTATATTATGATAACGAAATTCGTGTAAATGTTACAGCACTTAATATTGATTCTGCATCCTTTACACAGATTGCATCTTTTTGTAATCAAGACGAAGATAAAATCAAAGCAGAAATTACTAATATCGTTTCAGAAAAGGGAAAGATGCAAAACAGAGTCACCGGCTCCGGCGGTATGTTTATCGGTACTATTTCCCATATTGGAAGTGCACTCAAAAATTGTGAATTAAAAATTGGTGATAGAATTGCTTCCCTTGTATCCCTTTCCCTTACGCCCCTCAAAATTGATAAGGTAATCAGTATTACTAAAGCAATTGACCGTGTCAATATAAAAGGTGAGGCTGTTTTATTTGAAAGTGGTATTTATGCGAAGCTTCCCTCTGATATCAATGAAGAACTCGCCTTAGCGGCACTGGATGTGGCCGGAGCTCCTGCTCAGACAGCCCGTATTGTAAAACCAGGATATTCCTGTTTGATTTTAGGAGGTGCCGGAAAAGCAGGCATTTTATGCTGCTATGAGGCAAAGAAAATGGCAGGAGCAAATGGCTTTGTGGCTGCGGTTGTCTATAATGAAGACGAATATAAGCTGCTTGATTCTTTCCATTTTTGTGACCAGATTGTCATTGGTGACGCTTCAAAACCAGCTAATCTGTTGGAAAAAGTATTAGCAGTAAACAACAATTGTGAATATGATCTTTCCATCTGCTGCGTAAACGTAATGAACTGTGAAATGTCAGCCATTCTGCCTATAAAAGATAATGGAATTGCATATTTTTTCTCTATGGCAACCAGTTTTACGCGTTGTGCACTCGGAGCAGAAGGTATTGGTAAGGATATTACTATGATTATTGGAAATGGATATACAAAGGGACATGCCGAATTTACGCTAAATGATTTGAGAGAATCTCTTCCTATTCGTAAATTTTATGAAGAGAAATATGTTTTATCCGTATAAAATAAACAGATGTGGTATCAAGGTTTTTTCTTGATGTCACATCTGTTTTGTAAATAACGCAATCTATTTTTTATCCGTCATTTTTCACAATTTATTTTTCAACCACTGTCAGCCCTAGCTTCTTTGCTACTCCAAACAGTCCATCACACACTGCTGTATCATTTAAAATGCCGCTATAATCCGTACCAGCCGGTATGGTTAATTCATATTTCTTGTTTTTATACTCAAATTTTAATACGTATGTTACGTCTGGACGTTCTGCCATTTTCTTTATCTCATAATCATAGAAGCAGGTCCACCTTTTACAGTCATATGTAAGGGTATCATTTGCCTTTACATTCTGAATGAATCCGTTAAATTTCTCCTCTTGATAGCTAAATGCAGATAATTCTCTTTTTTCACTAATATCACCACATTTTGTACAGCGATAGACTTCTTCACCACTGGCATCTTCTGTCGGCGTCGTTAACGTAACCCATTCATAGGTATGACTGCAGGGAGAAGTATGGTTCTCAGAAGAAGATACGGGAACCGGTGCTGGTGCTGTGTCACCATTTTCAAGGATAATTTGATACCATCCTCCAGACTCAGTATACACTGTACTTTTTACTTTCCAGTTTGCATATCCTGGTGCTGGAGCCACAACAGAATAATAGTTAATATCGCTAATATCAAGCCCATTAAATAAACTATTTTCAGCTGACATGTCATATTTGTACACAGTTAAGGCTGTTTGACTTATAGTAATAATATCTCCTTCATAAAGAGTATCTCCCTTTTGTAAAACAGAATCTTTATAAGTTGCTGCTAACACGTTCATCCCTGTCCCCATGCATAAAATTATGCACAGCAGCAATGCTGCCAGACCCTTTATTCTACCTTTTTGATTTTTCTTTTCATAGTCTCTTTTTCCCTTTCTTATCTTGGATTAATTTATTATCAATACTTTAGACGGATTACCTATAACAGCTTTTGTTATTACTGCTCTTTACTTTTTAAATCTATTCTTTAACCCAAATTGCCAGGTCACATACAATATCATCATAATGGTTACCAGTTGGGCACGATAAGTAAAGAAATAGTGCTGATATGCGTGACTGCTGATAAAAAGAAATCTGATATAGGGTACCAGTCCTAAAATCGCATAGACTCCTATTGTTGCAATGGAAAAGTTTTCTGCTCGGTAGAGATAAACAATGGATAGACAAATAATCAGGAAAATAATAAATATTACCACGCCAATTCTTGTTCGTACCATTCCTCTTGCTGGAAGAAGCATTGTCAGGTTTCTGGATATTGCCCCCGACAATCTTTCTAATCCAGAAGCTTCCCCACTTAAATTAGTATTTCCCAGATAAACGATTCCATTTACTCGCAGCTTTGCCTGTTCCGCCGCTTTTACCAGTGCTGGAAATCCGATTGTTACAGCAGTTAAAATCCATTTCAATAAAAACATCATTCCATAAGATACACCCCACGCAATTCCATTGCGAAGTAAATAATGTATCCCATTTGTTTTGTATACAGCGTTACCAGGATATCCTTCCTCTTCTTTTTCCATTGCCAGTTCTAAGAATAACGGTACTGTCACCGTTAGTGTCTCTGTCGTTAATAAATCAAAAAAGGCTGTGAGCACTCCACATAGAACCATCAGCTTTAGAATGGTACGATTTCTTTTGACCAGATTCATGCCCGGCTGCCAGGTCATGATCACCCAAAGATTTACGATGCTCATCAATAAAAACATCATTCCGTATTCTGCACAAAAGCATATGATCCAGCTATTGATTAACACCATTCCCAGCAGATAGCATACTGCAAGTGCTTTTTTGCGTTTCTTCCATAACAGGAAAAGGCTCATTACAAAAGCTATCAGGCTAATGACTGACATTACTACTCTGACGCCCTTCAAGTCAGTAACTAAAAAAAGGGGCCCCAGAATTACCAGCAGCCCATTCCAATAGTGTGCATGTGTTACATTTGGTTCTTTGGTCACCATGAGAGATTCTGCCAGACCATCATTTACATTTTGATATTCTTCCTGATAGTATCCCGCATTGATCAAACTGTACCAATGACTTTCCTTACTATTATTTAAATGATAAAGAATGTTTACCATAATGCAGTCGCCATAATTGTCTATCCTTGTATTAAACTGCCCAGCAATCAAATCCGGAAACAATTCCTTTTCGCTTAAATATTCAGAGCTTTTTATAACCTGTTCTTTTATGGAAGATTGTGGAATGAAAGATACTGCCCCCAGGGATACTATACATAGCAAGGCTACTATTAAAAATGTTAAGGTCAGCTCCCGCAGGTTGGCAAGTATCTTTTTAAATTCCACAATTATTCCCCTCTTATCTTCATTTCTGAAATTATTAAATATTAGAGTTCATCATCTCCTGATTTTGCTGCAGGGTCAACTGGTACACTGTCTGTTGAAAATACTTCTGCTGCAATAGCTGCAAGAGAGTCTTCTACATTATCAGCATCTGACTGTATCAGACCAAAGGTAACCTGTGAGGAATCTACTGTAAAGTAAAGTTCTGAACCATCCTCTGCAATTGCCCAGCTTAATGTATCAATTAAAGTATCATTTTCGTCATAGAGATAGATGCTGTCGTAATCAATAGACCATGCTCCTGTATGTTCTTCACTATTGCCTTCTGCATCTACAATACCCATATAGTACTGTCCATCCTTCAAAGTAAAAGCCATAACCATGGACGCATTTTCATCAGCACCTGCCCAAACTGTATTATCAAGAAATTCTCCAACCTGTGCTGCTGCTGCATATTGTTCCATTGCAGCTCCTGCTGTTTCGATGTCACCATCTACCTGCGCCATTACTGCTCTGTCATTTAAAACCATAACTTCGTTTTCTTCGTCGTAGGACCATGGAATTTCATATATTTGATTGGTACATGCTTCATCATCATATACGAATAGTGAATCTGTTCCGATGTTCCAATATCCCTCAATACCTTCATCTCCTTCGATATTGGTATAAATACCCACCTGTCCATCGCCAAATCCCATGGCATAACAGGTATAATCTTCTGAATCCATACCTACCCAACACGTACCATCTAAAGTTGCTGCAAGTTCATCTAAAGCTGCCTGTAGATCTCCATCTGTATCTGTTGTTACTGCTGTTTCCTCTACGTTCTCCACAGATGCTGTCTCTGTTGCTGCTGTTTGTTTTGAACCACCACATGCTACCATGGATACTGCCATTGCTGCTGTTAATAAAACTGCTAATACTTTCTTCTTCATAATGAAACTCTCCTTGTCCTCTTTGTACTTTGATAAAATTATTTATGCTGGGGATTATTACATAATGCTCCAGCTCAATGTGCTTATCCTATCATATTTAAAATTAAAAACGTTGCCTTTTTCGTAAGCGGTCATTTTCTTTCGTGAGTGGTACTCACATCACCTTTAAAATGTTATACTCTTAATAATGAAAGGATTAGATAGGAGATAATTGATATGAACATAGCTATCCTTGAGGACTTACAATCGGATTATGAACTTCTTCGTGACATCTTACAGCGCAACGTCAAAAAACAAAATAACTCAATCTGTCTACATTGGTTTTCCGATGGGGAATCTTTTTTAAATGATATTACTTCAACTAAGTACGATTTGTTCTTTCTCGATATGCTGTTGGGAGATGGAATGAATGGCATGGATGTGGCCAGAAGAGTACGTTTAGCAGGATATACGACACCGATTGTTTTTACAACCAGTGAACCAGATTTTGCTTTAGAGGGTTATGAAGTACAGGCCATTGATTATCTAATTAAGCCCTATGAACCAGAAAGGATTCAGGCTGTCGTGGAACGTGTTCTTACAACGCTGCAAAAAAGATATTATCTTACCGTAGCTGTAGGTCGCGGAACACAGTGTATCTGCTGTGATGATCTGATGTGGGCGGAAGCACGGGATCACTACATTGAGCTCCATATGATAAATGATAAAACCATTTTGGCAACCCTGAGTTTTGGAGAGCTGCTACAGGCACTTCCATCACAGCCACAATTTCAGAATTGCTGCCGCGGTATCATCATAAATCTGGATTATGCAGATGCTTTACAAGAGAATGATTTTCTATTAAAAAATGGAACAAAAGTCCCTGTAAGCAGACGTAAGCGAATTGACATGCAAGCGTGTTTGTCCGATTATGCGATTTACAAAACCAGAAGGGAAATGGATCTATGACAACATTTGTACTATTTGAGTGGTTTCTATATGCCTGTGCAAATCTATTACCACAGTTATCCTTAATTACAATAACCTGTAAGGACTTTCTTCGTTTTTCATATAAGAAAACGATTATCATGTCTTTTCTGGTTCTTCTATGGTATTGGGGATGCCTCGTAGGAAGTGAAACCGGTCTGTTATCTTATATGATAATGAATTATGTTTTGAATGCAGGATATGTGGTATTTGGAATTCTATTGACCAAAAATAAACCCTGGCAGCTCTTATTTTCATTGGCTATGGTCCTTAATTATGGGAGCGTATGTGCAATTCTCTCTGGTGGATTCTTCCATTCCTTAGATTTAGAAGCTTTTGAATTTGGCTGGAGAGATTCTTTACTTACTCTTTGTATTGCTGGCTGTTTCTGGCCTCTGTATTACAAGCTATTGGTCGGCAGGCTGCGACCTCTGTTTATGAAAGAGGATGCCGATGGAATCTGGAAAATCCTATGGCTTGTTCCCACACTCTTCTGTATGATTCATTATTTTTGTATCTGGACTTCCAGAGGGATGTTCTCAGATCATTTTTCAAATGTTGTATTTTTAGTAGTTGTTAACCTGGGTTCTGCTGTTGTATCTTATTTAATAGCTAAATTAGTGGATGAAAAGGTACGGTTAGTTCGACTGGAATCTGAAAATCAACGTCTTTTAATGCAGGCTGCGCAGTACGAAAAGCTGAAAGAACGTATGGAAGAAACAAGACAGGCAAGACATGACTTAAGGCAGCATCTTCGCCTGATACAATCCTATCTGGATGCGGATAACCAAACTGCATTACAGGATTATCTCAGGGAATATGCTCAAACATTACCTATGGACTTTGGAATTCGATATTGTGAAAACATAGCTATTGATACGATTGTTCGTTATTATGCAGAACAGGCTCAGGCAAACAACATTTCGTTCAAATCCAGAATGGAATTACCTGCTGACATCCCCTTGCCAGAACCTGATCTGTGTGTATTACTGGGAAACCTTCTGGAAAATGCAATAGAATCCTGTAAAAAACATCCCAGCGATATTTCCAGAATATGTGTGGGCAGCCAGTTGATGGGTACTCAAATGCTGACAATCATTGTAGATAACTCCCCTGCCGATAAACCTGATTTTAAGAATGAGGTCCTTTTGTCTGCAAAGCATTCCGGCGCAGGTATTGGAACCGCCTCTGTTCGTTCGATTGCCAAGCGTTATAACGGAGAAGTAAGATTTGAATATCAGGATACTGTATTTTCTGCTTCTGTTGTGTTAATGCTACCAACACATTAGATAGAATATTGTTCTTCTATTTTCTTAATCGACTCATACAACAAATCATTAACGGGGGTCAGTAATCCAAGCTTACCTGACAAACGTCTGACCGTTCCAGCAAACATCTCCACCTCAGAAGGACGTTTTAAAATACCATCTTGACGCATAGATGGCATCCATTCCCTGTGCAACCGTATATACCATATGCTGAACTACCATACACATATGCAATCAAATCCTCACTATCAATTCCATTCATTACAGACATAATAATGGTGTGTTCATCTATACATTTTCTTATGTTTTGAATTGCCGACTGTAATCCAGTATATTTTACTGCTACAATAACCAAATCAACCGGCTCCATTGTATCGCAGTCAGACATGGAAAATCTTTTTTCTTCTCCATTACATAGAAAGATTTTATCCCTGTTTTTTCTAATCGATCATGATTCATAATAAATGTAACTTTTTCTTTTCCCATAACGGAAGCAATTACATCCGCATATAGTAAGCCCAATGCTCCCATTCCTATTATAGCTGTAGTCTGTATCATAATATTGTATATCCTTTCTTGCTGTATAAAATTATTTATATTTTTTTCTGAAATAGTGCATTTTTTAGAAGTACCAACTAAATATTTCTTTACCATTTAAATCTTGAACACAATAAAAAAATCCCACATTCCATGTGAAATTTTTTCATTAAGAGGTGCCAACCAGATGTTGCCTATCAGTTCAAATCTGGGGCACAACTAAATAAAAAAATTCCACACTTCCGTGTGAAATTTTTTTTATTAAGAGGTGCCAACCAGATTTGAACTGGTGATAGAGGTGTTGCAGACCTTTGCCTTA
>CAZQTM010000020.1:0-17499 GCA_964595855.1 uncultured Lachnospiraceae bacterium
CCCAGACTAATGTCTGGGTCTTAAATACATCAATGAATTATACAGGGTATGCTCCATTCTTTGTATCAGCCTGAGTCATATCAACTTTTTCCTGCTGTGCCTGACGATATTTAAAGAAATCAGTAGCTACCTGAGGGAATAAAGCATAAGAAAGAACATCTTCATCCTGTTGTTTCCACTCCTTCATCTGACTTTCTAACTTATCCATTTCATTTTCTATTAAGTCTGCAGGACGACAAACAATTCTTTCTTCTCCCGGAATTACTTTGTCTATTACATCCTGATTCATAGGTTTTACAGTCTGGCCATATTTTCCACGCAATATATCCTTAGTCTGGTCTGTAGCCATTTTATATCTTTCACCCATAAGTACATTGAATACAGCCTGTGTACCAACAATCTGTGAAGATGGAGTAACAAGTGGTGGCTCACCAAGATCTTTACGAACTTGAGGTATTTCTCTTAACACATCATAGTATTTATCTTCTGCGTTCTGTTCTTTTAACTGGCTAACCATATTGGATAACATACCACCCGGTACCTGATATAATAATGTCTTAATATCAACACCCATTACCTTTGGATTCAATAAGCCATTAGCAAGACATTCATCTCTGTATGGTCTGAAGTAATCAGCGATTTCAGCTAAAAGGTTTTGGTCATATCCAGTATCATATGGTGTACCTTTAAATGTCTCAACCATAACTTCTGTAGCTGGCTGTGAAGTCCCCATTGCAAATGGTGACATTGCTGTATCAATCACATCAACGCCTGCTTCAACAGCTTTTAAATAAGTCATACTTGCTACACCTGATGTATAATGAGTATGCAGCTGGATTGGAAGCTTTGTTACACTCTTCATAGAAGTAATCAGTTCAGTTGCCTTATAAGGAACTAATAATCCAGCCATATCTTTGATACAAATGGAATCTGCACCCATTTCTTCAACCTTCTTTGCCATATCCATCCAGTAATCCATTGTATATGCATCACCTAATGTGTAGGAAAGAGCTACCTGTGCTTCTCCTCTGCCTTCTCTAGCCTTTACTTTATTTGTAGCATTAACAGCTGCCTGAAGGTTACGAAGATCATTTAAGCAGTCAAAAATACGTATAATATCAATACCATTGGCAATTGATTTCTCAACAAAACTATCAACAACATCATCTGCATATGGACGATATCCTAAAATATTCTGTCCTCTGAATAACATCTGTAATTTTGTATTCTTGAATCCATCTTTTAACATTCTTAATCTGTCCCAAGGATCTTCTTTTAAGAATCTTAAAGATGCATCAAAAGTGGCACCACCCCAGCACTCTACTGAATGATATCCAACTTTATCCATTTTATCAATAATAGGAAGCATTAATTCAGTTGGCATTCTGGTTGCAATCAGAGACTGATGAGCGTCACGAAGAATAGTTTCCGTAATACCAATTGGTTTCTTTACTTGTTCTGACATTGTTTTTCTCCTTTATTTTTTATATTAGTTCGATTAGTTCGAAGTGTCATCCGTGCAAACGCTTCGCTTGTTGCACGTGATTCCTTCAGTCTATATTAGTTCGAAGTACCATCCGCGCAAACGCTTCGCTTGTTGCACGGATGAGGGCGTTCGCCCTATAAAGTAATACAAATATAACCTTATAAAAGCAAGCTTTTAACGGTTATATTTGAATTACTTTGCACTTCTCACTTAGATCACATGACTCCGAATATAGCCATGAATGTACCAGCTGCTACAGCCGTACCAATAACACCTGCTACGTTTGGTCCCATAGCATGCATTAACAGGAAGTTGGTAGGATCCGCTTCTGCCCCAACCTTTTGTGAAACACGTGCTGACATAGGCACAGCGGAAACACCAGCTGATCCTATTAGTGGATTTACTTTTCCATGTGTTAGTACACACATCAATTTACCAAATAAAACACCGGATGCTGTACCAAAAGCGAAAGCAATCAGACCTAAAGCAACTATTTTTAATGTTGCAGCATTTAAGAATGCTTCTGCACTTGTTGTTGCACCTACAGATGTACCAAGAAGGATAACTACGATATACATAAGAGCATTAGCAGCTGTATCTGTTAACTGTCTTACTACACCAGACTCTTTAAACAAATTACCTAACATAAGCATACCAACTAGTGGTGCTGTTGTGGGTAAAATTAAGCAAATAACAATTGTAACGACAATAGGGAACAGGATTCTTTCCAGTTTTGAAACGGGACGAAGCTGATCCATTTTAATTTTTCTTTCTTTTTCTGTTGTAAACAATTTCATAATAGGTGGCTGAATAATTGGCACAAGTGACATATACGAGTATGCCGCAACTGCAATAGGTCCCAGCAATGCATTTTGACCTAGTTTTCCAGCTAGGAAAATAGAGGTAGGTCCATCTGCTCCTCCAATAATAGATATAGCCGCTGCTGCTTTATCATTAAATCCTAAATAAATAGCACCGAAATATGCTGCAAAAATACCAAACTGAGCTGCAGCTCCCAATAAGAAACTCTTTGGATTAGCAATTAAAGGACCAAAGTCTGTCATGGCACCAACACCCATGAAAATCAGGGAAGGTAGAATTGCCCATTCATCAAGTTTATAGAAATAATACAGTAAACCGCCTACACCGTTAGCTGAATCTTCTGCATGAAGCATGATATCAGGATAAATATTAACTAACAGCATACCAAAGGCTATTGGTACAAGAAGTAATGGTTCATAATCCTTCTTTATAGCCAGATACAGGAAAAAGCAAGCTACTGCAATCATAATATAATTTCCAACCGTCAGATTGAAAAACGCAGTCTGATGTACCAGATTGCTTAAAGTATTTGCTACGTATTCCATATACGTTGACCTCCTAATGATTCATGACAACAAAGTGAACGCAACGTGCGCTTTTTTATTGTCTAGAGCCGGGAAAATTCCGGTTCTTATGTCTCTAGTTTAATGTTGCAAGTACTGCTCCTGCTTCTATTGGATCACCTACAGCAACATTAATGCTAGCTACTGTACCATCTTGTGGTGCAACAACTGGAATTTCCATTTTCATAGCTTCAATAGTAACAACAGGATCTCCTGCTTTAACAGCCTGTCCTACATTTGCTTCAATTTTGAATACTTTGCCTGCAGCTCCTGCTTCTACTTTAACGCTGCCTGCCCCTGCTGATTTTGCAGGTGCTACTGGTGCTTTTGGTGCTGCAACTGGTGCTGCAACTGGTGCTGCTTTTTTAGCTACAACTGGTGCAGCTATAGGTGCTCCTGTTGTTGCTCCTTCTTCTACTACTACATCATATACGTTTCCATTAACGGTAATGGTATAATTCTTCATTTTATAATCCTCCTATAAAACTTTTTAGTTTATCATTATCTAACTCGTCTAATTGATCTTACAACATACCCATCACTGGATGCATTACCTTCACTTGATGCGATTGCTGCAGAAATTACAGCTATCAATTCAAAATCATCCTGAGTCTGTGTTTCATTCTGTATAATCTGTGCTACAGCACTATCAACAGATTTATCTGCTTTCTTCTCTTTTGAAAATGATTTTTGGATATTTGGAATTAATTTAAATCCTGAAATAATAAATGTAATTAAAATCAAAACAACAAATACAGTACCCATTCCAAGTAACGTATTTAAAGCAGCTTTTTCCATCAATTCTGCCATTGAGTACTTAACAACTGTTGTAATTGATGTGAGATTCATATCTGAATCCATAATAATTTCCATATTAGCATTTCTTTTTGTTCCTGTAATACCAACATTAATAGTCATTCCATTTTTCGATTGACTAAATGAACTCTTGTCAACAGAACAATAATCACCCATATCTTTTAATGCATTCTGCCAGCTTTCAACAGCAGATGTAATAACTGCATTATCTGCATATTGGGATTGAGATCCTTCTGTGACAATCTTGTTCAGGGACGAAACGGTGTTAGTTGCATATTCATCCACCTGTTCCTGAGTTACCGGCATAATCTCTGCTGTGTCTGTCACTGCCTTATTCCCACAAGCTGACATAGCAGTCATACAGGTAATCATACCTAATACTAGTAACCATTTTTTCATATTAAGTATCATCCTTTCTATACTGTGCCGTGTTTTTTAGCAGGGCGTTCTTCACTTTTTGTATATAACATATCAAATGCACCAATGACATATTTTCTTGTGTCAGCGGCATTAATAATACAATCTACATAGCCTCTCTTTGCAGCACTTTCAACATTATTCTGGAGATCGTTGTATTCTTTTGCACAATTATCAATAACATCTGCACCTTGTCCATCGCATATAATTTTTGCTGCTAATTTTGCATCCATCATACCTATTTGCGCATTTGACCATGCAAATGTCATGTCTGCACCAATTGATTTTGAATTCATAGCAACATAGGCACTTCCAAATGCTTTTCCTATTATTACATTAATTTTTGGTACAGTTGCATTTGCAAAAGCATACGTAAGTTTTGCAACGGCTTTTGCAATTTTCTTTTCACTACATTTTGTAGCTTTAAAACCAGTAGTATTGGTAAGAGATAATACAGGGATTTCGAATGCATCACAGAATTTGATGAAATCTGCAGCTTTTTCGCATCCTTCAGCTGATAAAACTGTATCAAATTTATCTGTTACATTTCCATCTGCATCATAAACTTCAGTACGGTTTGCAACAGCTCCTACAGTAGCACCATTTAATTTAATGAATCCTGTTACCATATCCTTTGCATAACCAGCCTTTGTCTCAAAGAAAACATTACTATCGGAAATAGTAGAAAGTGCGATAGATGTATCTCCAACACAGTTTTCTAATTCAGCACATACTCTGTTAAGATCATCCGTACATTCATCAAATGAATTGTCTTCCTCACAGTTACCAGGAAGTATGGAAACCAAATTACGGATTTGTCCTAATATTGTAGCCTCATCTCCAATAGTATCTACGATACCGGCTTCTTCACTCTGGAATTTTGAAGATGATGAATCACACTTAGAAATTTCATTTCCTTCCAGTGCATTAGGAGTATTAACAAACAGTTTTGCTTTTTTCTCCTCCATAAATGTAAAATCAGTTAACGTAGGAATAATAGCAAGTCCACCACCACATGTACCAAAAATAGCTGTGATTTGTGGAATAACACCTGATGCCATTGTCTGTTTAAAATAAACTTCGCCGAAACTATTTAAAGCATCGGTAGCCTCTTGCAATCTAAGACCTGCGGAATCAATTAATCCGATTACAGGCGCACCTGTTTTTAAAGCCAGATCATAGAGGTTTACAATTTTCTTTGCATGCATTTCGCCAATACTGCCGCCTAAAACGGAAGCATCCTGGCTGTAAACATACACAAGATTGCCATCAACCACTCCATATCCGGTAATAACACCATCAGAAGGAGTTTCAGTTTGTTTCATGTTAAAATCAGTTGTTCTAGCTGTAATTTTTGCACCGATTTCTACGAAACTGTTTTCATCGAGTAAAGCTTTAATTCTTTGACTCGCTTGTGTAGTAGTACTCATTTTTAAGCCCTCCATTTTATATTAATTCAAAAGAATAACTTATTTTACGAAAAACACATTAATTTAACATATTTTTTCGCACCTGCTCAAGTATATCATAAAAACATTGAAAGCAAAAGGAAAATTATACATTTTTAGCATGAAATGATTTATTTTGAAACAATCTGATTTCTACCATTTGTTTTACCTTTATAGAGAAGATTATCAGCCTCTTTTATAATGGAATAAATATCTCCCTCATTGCCTTCAACAATCCCAAATGTCATGGTTATTTTTAACCGTTTATGTTGATAAGACAGTTCAAGTTCTCTTATTTTATTACATAATATTTCCAGTTCCCTAAGTGCCTCTTTTAAAATTTTATTTTCATAAATAAGAAGGAACTCTTCTCCGCCCCATCTGATAGCAAAACCCTTTCCGAACATTTCTTTATTAAAAATACTAGCAATTTCTTTCAACACCTGATCACCACAATCATGTCCATATTTATCATTGAAATTTTTAAAAGAGTCTATGTCACTCATGACAACACAAAATGGAATTTGTTTATCAATTAATTCTTGTTGTGTATTTTTTAAACGTAATTCACCAATTCTTCTGCTAAATAATTGCGTTAATGCATCTCTTTCTATCATATCTTTTAAAAATCTTTGAACATGTACTGTAAACTTACCCATTTCCCCTATTTCATCATCTCGTTGCATAATTCTATAATCCAACTCTGCTTTAAGGTTTCCTTTTGAAAGCTCTTCCAGATAGATTTTCTCTTTTGATATCGTACCAACCAATTCTCTGGTAAAACCATTGCATAGAAAACTAGTTAAAATTATCATAATTAATGCTATTACAAGTATGGGACTAACCGCTAACATAATCTCACGTTTTACATTTTTTGTTGGTTTGCCTGCAAAAATCATTCCAATACATTTTCCATCACTATTATATATGGGAGCATAATAGGCAAAATAATGTTCATCGTTAACTAAAACATTATGATAAAAGTGTTCCTTTTTATTTTTAAAAACATCATTGATTATTTTGGCATGCGCACTCGTACCAATAATTCTGCTTCCACTATCATCTTTTATCGTAGTTAGTACCCGTATATCATAAAAGAAAAAGGTAATATCCGTCTCTGTCTTATCTTTAATTTTGTCAATATATCCATATGCTCCATCTAATTTATTTGTCCCTTTAAAGAAGATGTAATTATCCCCATCTTTAACTAGTCCAAAATCACCAGGATACATTCCATCATATGCATATAATGCTGACATAGCAGTATTTCTTAATCCTCTCTCGACTTCATTTTGCATTGTCCTGTTAAATGCCATATAACTAAACAATGTGATAACAACCCCCATGATAAGCATGGGAATCAAAGTCATCCTAAGTAGTTTTTTATGTAATCCACCTTTTGTTTTCAGCATTAGTTTCTCATCCTTTTCATTAAAATCCGATTCCGAAATCCTCCAGTGAGAATTGGACACTATCTTCATTAAGTAGATCTATCATCTCCTGTTCGTCTTTATCTTCATCCGATTCCAAAACATCATCGGTTACTTCTTCCCGTAAAATACTCTGTATGTTTAAATCTCCTTTATATTGCTTAATTGCAAAACTTGCTGCATAATCCATTTCCAGTAGTTTCTCTTTTACATCTTTTATCACACTTTTTAGTTGAACAGAATTTGGGACTAAGACTGTAATAACGGAACCATCCTCCATAACTTCAAATCCCATTTTTTTTAATTTCTGCCTGGCCTCTTCTTTTGAAATCATAACCTTCCCCCTCTTTCTTATCCCATACATAGAATATCAAAAAAAAATATTTATAGTTATTTTAGCACAGAATTAAATACATTAAAACTTGTATCTTATGCAATCCATCTATTAATAATCATCTCAAGGCACCAGCGATAATCAATTTTCTCAATTCCATTTTTAACAAACACATCATATTCTTTCCATATTTCATCTCCAAGTGTATATGTTATTCTGCCAACACTCTGTTCTTTCTTTACAGGAGCCTCTAATTCTTTTTTAATATTATAATTTACTTCAATATTTTCTCCATCTTTAAGTAAGATTCCATCTAGTCCACTGCTCTTCTCTCGTATCTCTAATTCAGCATATGCCCTATCTCCAAAATGATCTGTTTGGGCAGATTTAACCGGAATTTTGCATAGTTTATCCTTCTGTATCTTCACTTCCTCAAACAGATGATATGTATAAGAATTAATACCATAATTCATTAACTTTTTTGTATCACTCCATTTATAAGACTTTTTATTAGGCCATCCGCATGCAAGTAATGCTACAACAAAAGTTCTATTATCCCTTCTTAATGCTCCTACATAGCAATATCCCGCTTTTGATGTGAATCCCGTTTTCCCAGATAAGGCGCCATCCATCATTCCCAAGAAAGCATTATGATTATTACAGGTAAAAGACCTCTTACCCTCAATATCACTAAAAGAATATGACTTAGTACCTGTTATTTTTATAAATTCTTCTTTCTTTGGTGAATGCATTATGCAGTAAGACATAATTCTTGCCAAATCTGAAGATGTTGTGGAATGAATTCTTTCCTCCTCTTTTCCATCCTCTGATTTTATCAGTGCACTTGCATCCAATCCATTTGGTGTAATAAAGCAGGAATTTTTACAGCCAATTTTTTTTGCTTCCTTATTCATCAAAGATGCAAAACCTTCTATGTTTTTTCCAACGTACTCTGCTATTGCAACAGCTGAATCATTATGTGACTCTAACATGAGCGAATATAGTAAGTCTTTTAAATAATATTTTTCACCCTCTCTGATATTTAATTGTACATCTGGCATGGAGGCAGCATATTTCGATACCGTAACTACATCATCTAAATTTGCATTCTCTAACGTAACAATCAGCGTCATGATTTTTGTAGTACTCGCCATTGGCATCATCTCATCACAATTTTTACCATATAAAATACGCCCTGACTCAGCATCCATTAGAACCGCTGATCGGGCGTATAAATCATTTTCATTTATGGTTGTCTCATTATTATCAGATTTTGCTGTAGCAATAAGTATATTTTCATTAGCTGAAAATAACAAATATAATATCGAAAAAAGAATTAATATGACTCGTTTCATACTTTTCACCTTTTTTAATTTCTAAAACAGTATATGAAGCAAGTTTAATTTTATTCTTAATACCAGAGATTATATATTTAATTGCAACTGTATCTCCTGCTCGGCTTGTTCTTTAAATTCTTCAATCTGAACAGGATTCAATTCAGGAAGTTCCTCTAATGACTTCACGCCAAAACTACGCAAAAACTGCTCTGTTGTGCCAAATAGAAGTGGACGTCCAGGGGCATCCAGCCTTCCCAATTCTTTGACCAGGTTAAACTCTACTAAACGATTTACTGCATGATCACAATTAACACCACGAATCTTTTCAATATCCAGCTTGGTTACCGGCTGTTTATATGCAATAATGGATAACGTTTCCAATAATGTATCAGATAATACATATTTTCTAGATGTTTTGGCTATTTTTATCAGATACTCATACATTTCAGCTTTTGTGCACATTTGAAAAGCATCTTCTAATTCAATAATGGATATTCCTCTGTTCTCTTTATCCATTTTATCTTTCATTTCATAAATTAGATTTTTAGTATTTACCGGAGTATCCTCTACTAACTCCGCAAGTCTTTTTAAATCTACCGACTCCCCCATTGTAAAAAGTACGGCTTCAATTATTGCTTCCTGTTTTTCTTTTTCCATTTTACATCCATCCATTAATTAACACATTTTTTTGAAGTAATTAAAATGTCATCAAATATATTATTTTGAGAGATTACAATACTACCAACTTTCATCATTTCAAGTATTACAAGAAATGTCACGATTATTTCCATTTTACTATGTTGTTTTTCAAGAAGTTCTCTGAAACTCATTGCCTGATGAGTCTGAATAAACTGTTGAATATAAGTTGTTTTCTCATCAAGATTAATCTCATCCTTTTCTATTTTTCCAAATTTACTTCTGACAGGATCAATCTTGTCCTCTTGTCTCTTAATTGTATCTTTAAAAATAGTATGTAGCTTTTTTAGATTCATATCTCCAAGTAATGTTTCATAATCAAGTGGATCTCTGTACTCTTCAACCTCCTTGGGTATGGTTGGTTCTTTATACAGATACTTTTCTGCATCCATTTGCCTGTCCTTTAGTTCAAAGGACATATATTTATACATCTTATATTCCAATAATTTTTGTACAAGTTCTGCTCTCGGGTCTTCCTCTTCCCCATCTTCATTAATCTCCTTAGGAAGAAGCATCTTACATTTTATATCAAGCAATGTGGCAGCCATCAATAAAAATTCACTCATTACATTCATATCTTCTGTTTCCATCTGTCTGATATAATCCAGATATTGTTCAGTAATAACAACAATGGGAATATCATAAATATCTATTTTATTTTTATCAATTAAGTGAAGTAATAAGTCAAGTGGACCTTCAAATACCTCTAATTTTACCGATAATGCCATAGGAACATCCTTCTTTTTATATAAATACTTTATCTATTTTACTGAAAATAATATTTATTTGCAAGTTTTTAAATGTATTACCACAAGTTCTCCAGGATTGAATATTCTGATTGGAATCGTATGCATACCTAATCCCCTACTTAATATCATATTACCCTTACCATATTTGAACATTCCACCATCATATTTCGGAAACAACGTACATTTCGGTGAAATGACTCCACCCAATCCGGGTAAACGCATAATTCCTCCATGTATATGTCCAGATAGTACCAAATCAGCTCCAGCATTTACATAATCTTCAAAATACTCAGGATTATGTGCAATAAAAATCTGAAATTGATCATTATTTATATTTCCAGTAAGTTTTTTCAGATAGGAAGGATCCATTTGTTTTTTGTGAATTCGTTTATAATATTCCCTCTTTATCATAATTCCCTGAATTACTACATTTCGTTTTTTCAATTCTATAGAATCATTTTCAAGAATATGAACACTGTATTTCTTTAATTGCTCGATATATTGTTTATATGCGTCACCATAAATATCTTCATATATCTTCATACGATATTCATGATTACCAATTCCATAGAATATTTGATATTTTGATAATTTATCAAATAGTTTAATTGGAATTTCATTACTCTTACCTGGTTTTGCAGTAACCATATCCCCTGCAACAATAATACAATCCGGATGTATTTTGTCTATTGCTTCTACAAGCTTACTATTATTTTTACCATATTGCTTATTATGGAGATCGGCAAGTAAGACTATATCCATATCTTCAGTAATTTTCTCTGCTGTAACAGTATACTCCCTTACCACAAATCGATTTCCATCTACTATCATAACTATAAGAAAGAAACAGATTATTAAAATAATAACTTTGATAATAAAATATAGCATGTAAAACCTCCTGACAAAAAAATGGAAGGGTAATTTCCCCTTCCATCTTATCATATAGTTTTTAATCATAAAAGCATATATCTTAAAACAAGTACAAAATAGTCCTTATATTCCGCCTTATCAACATCTTCACTAAATAATATATTGACACTTCCAATTTTACTTCCATTTAGATAATAGTCTGCGGAACCTGCAGTTTCCCCTTTTTTAACTGGTGCCTGTGCATTTTCAGGAAGATTGATTTTCTTTTCTACCTTAGACAAATCATTTCCATTAATATCAAGATATCTAAATTCCGTTTCATATGTAACCGGTACATCTTTCTGAATGGAATCTATAATTCTTAGTTCATTCAATTTGTCTTTATTTTCATCCGTATATAAATGACTCACACTATATCCATAATCCAGAAGTTTCTTTGCATCTTCAAACCTTACCTTATAATCCGGTGATCCCATAACAACCGCAATCATGTCTATTCCATTATGATTTGCTGTTGCAGACAGACAATATTTTGCCTTATTAGTTGATCCCGTTTTTAATCCTGTAGCAAATTCATATTGCTTTAATAATTTATTGGTGCTTGATAATGTAAAAATTGAGGTCCCTTTATTTGTAACATGTGTTATATCTTCCATCCATATTTGGGTATAATTAAAGACCTCAGGATATTTACTTATTAATTCCTTTGACATAATTGCAACATCTCTTGCTGTTGTATAATGATTATCGGAATCAGTTAATCCGCAACAATCCTCAAAATTTGTATTTTGAAGTCCCAAATCCTTTGCCTTTTTGTTCATCATTGCAACAAATTCTGTCTCACTTCCGGCGATCTTTTCCGCCATTGCAACAGATGCATCATTTCCGCTTGCAACAGCAATACACTTTATTAATGTGTCTACTGTCTGAATTTCGCCCTCTTCTAGGAAAACCTGTGAGCCCCCCATTGACTTTGCATGAGCACTGGTAACCACCTCATCTGTCACTTTTATTTTTCCTGCTTCAAGCTCCTCAAATATTAATAATAGTGTCATAATTTTTGTAATACTTGCAGGGCTTCTTATCTCATCAGCATTATTTTCAAAAATCACCTGCCCTGTTGATGCTTCCATTAGGATACAGGATGAAGTAGCAAGTTCAACAGGTGCGGCGGCTACTGGTAGTGTACTCTGTAAAAACAATACGGAAATAATCGTAAAGGTAATAACTTGTTTTAGGAATTTCATCAATGAGCGCACCTCAATGGTTTCTATACTCATTGTTATGAAAAAAAACCAGAAAATATTCTTGTTATGTATACGTTTAACTGTATTAAGGGCATGAAAAAAGTCCTTGACAGAAATCAAGGACTTTTACATTTTTAGTTATATTTACGTTTTCTTGCGGCTTCAGATTTTTTCTTACGTCTTACGCTTGGTTTCTCATAGTGTTCTCTCTTACGGATCTCCTGCTGAATACCCGCCTTAGCACAACTTCTCTTGAAACGACGCAGTGCGCTATCTAAAGTCTCGTTCTCTTTTATGATTACGTTTGACATGATTTACACCTAACCTCCCTTCAGTCCCTTCCTAGTAACATTGACTGATTTGGGTTTATTTTTGCATTACAGTATGCACATTAAATATTATATCAAAAAAAACCAATTCGTCAACTAATTTTTTAATTATATATAAGAAATTTTATTACTTAACCTGATTATTAAGTACATTCACAACTTCTTTAATTGCATTATCAATTCCTTCAGGGGTTTTTCCTCCCGCCTGAGCCATGTTTGGGCGACCACCACCACCGCCGCCAACTAATGCTGCGATTCCCTTTATCAGGTTCCCTGCGTGTGCACCTTTTTTCATTGCTTCGTCTGTAGCCATAGCAATAAGATTTACCTTACCATCTTTATCAGATGCAAGTACAACAACGCCTTCACCTATTTTTTCTTTTAGCTGATCACCAAGTTCACGAAGCTCATTCATATCCACACCTGTTACCTTCGTAGCTAAAAGTTTTACATCCTTAATGTTAACAACTTGATTCATCACATCACCTAAAGCATCCTTAGCAAGTTTACTCTTTAAGGATTCATTTTCACTTTGTAATGATTTTATTTCAGTTAATAGATGTTCTATCTTCTCGAGGAAATTTGATGGTGTAGACTTTAATATTTTAGCAGCCTCATTAACTTTTTCTTCCATTTCAGCATAATAATCGAAAACTGTATTTCCCGTTAATGCTTCTATTCTTCTTACACCTGCAGCGACACCACTTTCTGATAAAATCTTAAATGATGTTATAACGCCTGTATTTGAAACATGAGTACCACCACATAATTCTTTTGAAAAGTCACCCATTCTGACTACTCGAACTTTTTCTGTGTATTTTTCACCAAATAAAGCCATCGCACCAGATTTCTTTGCATCCTCTACGTCCATGATATCTGTAATAACTGGTATATTAGCAGAAATTTTGTCATTTACAATTTTTTCAACCTGTTGCAGTTCTTCTGTTGTCATAGCCTGGAAATGACTAAAATCAAAACGAAGCCTCTCGCCATCAACATAAGATCCAGCCTGTTCAACGTGGGTGCCCAAAACAGTTCTTAACGCTTTCTGAAGCAAATGTGTTGCACTATGGTTCTTACATATATTACTTCTTCTTTCCTCATCAACTGATAAGGTTGCAATATCATTTACTTTAATCATTCCCGAAGTAACCTGTCCAATATGGCCAATCTTTCCTCCAAGAAGTTTTATCGTGTCTTTAACCTCAAAGGTACCATCATCAGTAGTAATCATACCGGTGTCTGCACACTGGCCACCCATTGTTGCATAAAACGGTGTTTCTCTCACAATAACGGTTCCTACCTGTCCATCTGCTAAAGCATCAACTATTTCATCCTCCGTTGTCAGTACTGTAATTTCAGAAGAATGTGTTAGGATATCATATCCAACAAATTTTGAAGTGATCTTTTTATCAATTGATTCATATACAGTAACGTCAGCACCCATATAATTTGTTACTTTACGTGCTTTCCTTGCCTTTTCCTTTTGTTCCTTCATGGCACTGCCAAAGCCATCTTCATCAAGAGTCAAATTACTTTCCTGTAGAATTTCTTCCGTAAGGTCAATTGGAAATCCATAGGTATCATATAATTTAAATGCATCTTTACCATCAAGAACTGTTTTATTTTCCTTCTTCATGGTGTCTTTCATCTCATTTAAAATGCTAAGTCCCTGATCAATTGTTTTATCAAATTTTTCTTCTTCCTGTGTTAGAACATTAAGAATAAAATCTTTTTTCTCTTCTAATTCCGGATAACCATCTTTTGATTCACGAATAACAGTCTTGCTTAAATTTGCAAGAAATTCATCCTTAATACCTAAGAGTCTACCATGTCTTGCAGCTCTTCTTATAAGTCTTCTAAGAACATAACCTCTTCCTTCATTTGAAGGCATTACACCATCAGAAATAAGGAACGTTGAGGAGCGAATATGATCTGTGATCAGACGGATAGAAACATCCTTTGCAGGATCTGACTGATACACAACTCCAGCTAATTCGCAAATTCTGTTACGAATAGCCTTCATGGTATCAATATCAAAAACAGAATCTACATCCTGAACGACAACGGCTAGTCTTTCCAGTCCCATTCCCGTATCAATATTTTTATTGGCAAGTTCTGTATAACCACCTTTTCCATCACCATCAAATTGTGTAAATACGTTATTCCAAACCTCCATAAAACGATCACATTCACATCCAACTTTACAATCAGGTTTGCCACAACCGTACTTTATACCTCTGTCATAATAAATCTCCGAGCACGGACCGCAGGGGCCGGCACCATGTTCCCAGAAATTATCACATTTTCCTTCGGCGTCTCTGTAAAACCTTGTTATTTTATCAGCAGGTATACCAATTTCTTTATTCCATATATCAAACGCTTCATCATCTTCAAAATAAATGGAAGGATATAAACGGTCAGGGTCCATACCAACAACCTTAGTTAGAAATTCCCAGCTCCATGCTATTGCTTCATGTTTAAAATAGTCTCCAAATGAGAAATTACCAAGCATCTCAAAGAAAGTAAGATGTCTTGCTGTTTTACCAACATTTTCAATATCTCCGGTTCTAACACATTTCTGACATGTTGTAACACGTTTTTTTGGTGGTATTTCCTGTCCCGTAAAATAAGGCTTTAGCGGTGCCATTCCTGCATTTATGAGTAACAAACTGTTATCATTGTGTGGAACCAATGAAAAACTCTTCATTACCAAATGATCCTTTGACTCAAAAAAATCCAAATACATCCTTCTTAATTCATTCACTCCATATGACTTCACGATATATCCTCCAACTGTATCTGATTAACTAATTAGTCAGTATAATTTATATAAATATTTTCAAAAAACAGCTTACTAATTATAGAATGCTTTCGGTACTCTGTCAACCAAACGAACCTACGCATAGCCTGTCAGTTAGAAATTTTTAGGTATTCTAATCATATCTTCTGATATATTCTTAAGATTAGAAACCCCACACATTTCCATCGTATCTTTCAATTCACCACCTATTTTTTCAAGATATAAACGGATGCCTTCCTCTTGTCCTCCGTAGACTGCAGTAACAAATGGTCTTGCAATAATAACTCCATCTGCTCCCAGTGCCAAAGCTTTGAAAATATCTACGCCGCTTCTGATACCTCCGTCCACAAAAATTTTCATACTGCCTTTTACACAGTCGGCAATTTCTTTTAACACTTCTGCTGTTGCCGGGCATTGATCAAGTACCCTTCCTCCATGATTTGAAATAACAATACCAGCAGCACCTGCTTCTAATGCCTTCTTTGCACCTGATACTGTCATGATACCTTTAATGATAAATGGCTTATTTGCCTGTTTTATAATCTCTTTCATCTCACTAACAGATTTAGCACCTGCGGGTGGTTCCAGATTTTTCAAGAAAGGAAGACCTGCTGCATCAATATCCATAGCAATGGCAAAAGCATTACTATTCGCAACTAATTGCATCTTTTCATCAAGTGTTGACTTATTCCATGGTTTTATGGTAGGAACACCTAATCCACCTTGTTTTGCAATTGCTTTTGATGCTGCCTTAACCACCTCCGGATTAGAGCCATCACCTGTAAAAGCTGCAATTCCAGCTTCTGCACAGCCTCTAACTAAAATATCATTATATTGAAGATCGTTATATTTATCACCATAATGTAAATTGACTGCGCCAACAGGTCCTGCAAATATGGGATATTGAAAGGTTTTACCAAATAACTCAAAAGTGGTATCCGGCTCCCTCTTTTTTACAAGTGTATCCATATTTACACGTATTTCTTTCCATTTGTCATAATTTCTGGCAGCATTATCCCCAATGCCTTTAGATCCTGGCCCCGGCATCTGATTTTTACATGCTCTACCATTACAGATATCACACGCTTTACAAAATGGTCCCATACATGTCTTTGCCTGTTTTAATACATCATTATAATCCATAATCATCCTCCATTATTTTAAAATTAAGTATTTAGGAATCCTACCAATAACCTCTTTGCCTAATATTCCAATTAAAGTTCCTGTTATTACTCCTGCTATCAACAAAAATGGGACGTAGAACATGACTGTCTGAACCGAAGTTACAATTACAGCCACAAACAGTTGTCCAAGATTATGTGCGATAGATCCAGATATACTAACACCAATTATTGAAAACTTATCCGTTTTCTTTAGCAGATACATAACAAGAAAACTGAATATTGCACCACTTAAAGAATAGAGAATTGCAGCCATATTGGCAAATAAGAAGCCTGAGATAATAACTCTTAAAATTGAGACAAAAAAAGCATCCTTTTCACCAATACTAAAAAGCACAAATAAAATAACACTATTGGCTAATCCAAGTTTAATACCTGGTATTGCTATCGGTAGTGGGATTAATGATTCAATAAAACTTACCATTAAGGTAAGTGCGATAAATACCCCGTACAAAGCAATTTTTTTCTTCATCATTGTAATATCCTTTTAATTTACAATAACATCAATATTAGAATGAACTTCACCTTTAGAGTCTCCCAAAATGGAAACAACCACCTTATTGGGAAGACAGATGATGCTTTCTCCAACTCTGGATATTGGTTTTTGTTTCACACATAAATTATCAGGACAATCTGCCGAAATCATATCAGCTTTTCCATTATCTATCTTTAATACATTACAGTCATTGATTTGTATTGTTTCATCTTTTTGAAGTGAGTAACTTCCATACTTAACTCCATCAACTGTAACTAATACTTCTGTTCCCTCTTTATAGTAAAAGTAATGTAAAAAGAATAGAATACATATTGCAATTGATAAAACAATAATGACTAACAAAATATCACTTTTTTTCATCATATTTGTACTCCTAAATTACAGAATAACATAGTCAACTGCAAAATGTAAACCAACATATATTGAAATACTTTCTTGTCATTTTATAATACTTTAGATAGAATAAGACCAACAT
>CAZQTM010000021.1:0-14392 GCA_964595855.1 uncultured Lachnospiraceae bacterium
GTATTAAAAAGACAGTCGAGGAAGTCCCATCAAATAAAGTAATCAATGCGATTCCATTTTACACTAGAGTATGGAAGACCAAGGATGGACAAGTTACCAGTGAAGCTTTGGGAATGGAAGCAGCTCAGAGTTTTATAGATAATAATCAGGTAGAAACAAGATGGGATGAAGAGACCTGCCAAAATTATGGTGAAATACAATTAGGGGACACATTCTATCAGGTATGGCTGGAAGATGAGCAGTCAATAGAAACGAAACTTACAATCATGAAAAAATATGATCTTGCCGGAGTAGCAGAATGGAAGTTGGGATTTGAACGTTCATCTATCTGGGGAGTAATTGATTCATATATAAAATAGCTTTTGGGGGCGGAATTCTATTCCGCCCATTTCTTGTATTATGGGACAAACATATTTTGATGTTTTTTTACATAAACTGAATAAAAAGCCTGCGTGGTATATATGAAGTTTATAAAAACAAGCGTAAGCCAACTACTAAATAACAATACAAAAATAGAAAAAATAATTGGTATTCTTATGGCTGTATTGCTGATAGTTTCCATGCTCCTGTTAGCAAGAGAGGCGGCAAATGTATCTAACTCTCAAAATAATGTTGTGCAAAGCTCAGATAAATTGAGTGTAATGATAGATGCAGGTCATGGCGCTACCGATTGTGGTAAGGTCGGAACTAACAAAATTTTGGAAAAGGATGTGAATCTGAATATAGCATTGAGGGTAAAAAGTTTATTGGAAGCTCAGGATGTGAAAGTGTATATGACACGGACTGATGATAAGGGATTTTATCCTTCGAGCGGATCCAATAAAAAGATTCAGGATATGAAAAAAAGGGTAGAATTTATAAATACTACACAACCTGATATTACAGTAAGCATACATCAGAATTCTTATGAAGGTGAAAGCATTCATGGCGCACAGGCATTCTACTACGGAACGAGTGGGGAAGGAAAGATAGCAGCAGAAATTATGCAGAAGCAATTAATACAGACTTTAGATAAGGAAAATAAAAGAGAAGCTAAAAATAACAACAGTTATTATTTACTAAAAAAGACAGAGACTCCAATTATAATAGTTGAATGCGGATTCCTTTCAAATTATAAAGAAGCAGAATTACTGTCTACACCGGAATATCAGGAAAAAGTAGCATGGGCGATTCATCTGGGGATCCTTAAGTATCTCAATAGCAGAAAAGCAGAATAGATTAGGTCAATATGTTAAATCACAATTTAACATATTGACCTTTTTATACGCGGACAATGAGCCAAGTGTCAAGTTTATTTGAACATTTGGCGAATGCCGCGACAATCGAGTAGGGATCTACTCGATTGATGTACTGGTGTATTGTTTTTCAAAATAAATTGATATAAGATAACAGAAATGAATAAGTAGCAGGAAAGAGGAAAGAAATGAAGTGGACAAGGATACGAATAAAAACAATTACAGATGCGGAAGACATTATTATTAGTGACTTATACGATATTGGATTAGAGGGTGCTCAGATAGAGGATAAAATTCCATTAAGTGCGTGGGAGAAAGAGCAGATGTTTGTGGATATCCCGCCACAGTCAGGGGAAGACGATGGCGTTGCATACCTAAGCTTTTTTATTGAGAGAAACTTAAATTTAAATATAGAAGAAATAATTCAAAATGTAAAAAATCAGCTTGAAAATATAAAAACATACTGTGATATCGGAGATGGGAGTATTACGGTTGATGAAACTGAAGATATTGACTGGATTAATAACTGGAAAAAATATTTTCATCAATTTTATATAGATGATTTACTTGTTATTCCCTCATGGGAAAAAGTAAAAGAAGAAGATAAAGACAAGACGATTTTTCACATTGATCCAGGAACGGCTTTTGGGACAGGAAAACATGAAACCACACAACTTTGTATAAGACAGTTAAAGAAATATATCAGACCAGATACAAAATTGCTGGATGTTGGAACAGGCAGTGGCATTTTAGCGATACTGTCGCTTATGTTTGGTGCAAAAAGTGCAGTGGGTACTGATCTTGATCCATGTGCTGTAAATGCAGTAAAGGAAAATATGGAATCTAACCATATTGATTTGGACAAGTTTACCATGATGATAGGAAATATTATTACGGATAAAGAAATTCAGGATAGAGTTGGTTATGGGTGCTATGATATTGTTGTGGCAAATATTCTTGCTGAAGTTTTAGTCCCATTAACTCCTGTAATTGTTAATCAGATGAAAGAAGGAGCAGTTTACATTACTTCTGGTATCATTGATGATAAAGAACAATTGGTGGTTGATACTGTAAAAAAAGCTGGACTTACCGTATTAGATGTTTCACACCAGGGAGAGTGGGTCAGCGTAACCGCGAGAAAGTAGGATTATTATGTATCAGTTTTTTGTAGAACCACAGAATATTATGGAAAATAGAATAGTCATAACTGGCGATGATGTGAACCATATAAAGAACGTACTGAGGATGAACATTGGAGATGAAATAGCGGTAAGCAATGGCATAGATGGAAAAGAGTACAGATGTGGGATTGAAAGTATTGGTAATGAAGTCATTTGCAAACTTCGTTTTATTAAGGAGGATGGATTAGAACTGTCTTCTCACATTTATCTTTTTCAAGGCTTACCAAAATCAGAGAAGATGGAGTTTGTAATACAGAAAGCAGTTGAGCTCGGTATTTATGAGATTATTCCCGTTTCGACCAAAAGATCTGTAGTGAAACTGGATGAGAAAAAAGAAAAAAATAAAATAAATCGATGGCAGGAAATTGCACACTCAGCTGCGAAACAGAGTAAACGACGGATCATTCCTAAAATAAATCAGGTAATGACCATAAAACAGGCAGTTGATTTTACCTCAAATTTTGATCTTGTTATCATCCCTTATGAACTTGCAGAGGGAATGGATAAAACAAGAAAGGTAATCGAATCTGTAAGGCCAGGGCAAAAGATAGGAATTTTTATTGGACCAGAGGGTGGCTTTGAAGAGGAAGAAATTAACCTGGCTGTAGAAAATAATATAATACCAATTACACTTGGAAAAAGAATTTTACGAACAGAGACAGCAGGATTAACTGTTTTATCTTGGATAATGTACCAATTGGAAGGTAAAGACATAGTATAATACATCAGAATACAAGTAATAATGTCGAAAGACGAAAACTTGTTGTAAACAGAAAGAGAGTATTAAAGATGGAAGTATATTTAGATAATTCAGCAACAACAAAGTGTTTTGATCAAGTTGCAGAAATTATGACTAAAGTAATGTGTGTAGATTATGGCAATCCGTCCAGTATGCATACAAAAGGTATGCAGGCTGAGCATTATATTCGGTATGCAAAGGATGCGATTTCAAGAAATCTAAAGGTATCTGAGAAGGAGATACTCTTTACTTCAGGTGGAACAGAATCAGATAACTTGTCTTTAATTGGTGCTGCATATGCAAATGCAAGAAGAGGACGTCACTTAATCACAACATCGATTGAACATCCTGCTATCTTACAAACAATGCATTATCTTGAAACACAGGGATTTTCTGTCACCTATCTGCCTGTCGATCACAATGGAAGAATAAGTCTGACTGATTTGGATAGAGCGATAACAAATGAGACCATTCTAGTATCCATTATGCATACAAATAATGAAATTGGTTCGTTACAGCCGATAGCAGAGGCAGGTGCATTAATTAAGAGTAAGAACCCTAATATCATATTTCATGTTGATGCAGTTCAAGGATATGGAAAATTCAGAATATTACCAAAGAGAATGGGGATTGATTTACTTTCAGTAAGTGGTCATAAGATTCATGGTCCAAAGGGTGTCGGATTTTTATATATCAATGAAAACATTAAAGTACAACCGATTATATTTGGCGGCGGTCAACAGAAAGGAATGCGTTCCGGAACAGAAAATGTCCCGGCAATTGCAGGAATGGCCAGAGCAGTAGAACTAGTTTATCAGAACCTTGAGGAGGAGATGGATAAACTTTATGCATTAAAGGAACGTTTTATAAGAGGTGTGAATCAGATACCGGATGTGACCGTAAATAGTTTGAGTGGAAGGGCTTCCGCGCCACATGTGATTAGTGTATCAGTAGTAGGAATCCGAAGTGAAGTATTGCTGCATGCCTTGGAAGAAAAGAGTATTTATGTTTCGGCAGGAAGTGCTTGTGCATCAAATAAACCAGCAGCTTCAGCAACGCTTAAAGCAATAGGCGTACAGGATAGCCTTTTGGATTCAACAATTCGTTTTAGCTTATCAATATTTACAACCGTTGAAGAAATTGACTATACTTTGCAGTGTTTATATGATATAATCCCAATGCTTCGTAAGTATACAAGAAGATAATTTGTTAAGAATAAAAACATCAGATAGATTTGAGAAACAAGAGGTGGAAAATGTTCACGGCATTTCTAATTAAGTATGCAGAAATCGGTGTTAAGGGAAAAAACAGGTATTTATTTGAGGATGCACTTGTTCAGCAGATAAAATATGCGTTAAAGCGTTGCGAGGGAGAGTTTAAGATACACAAAACTCAAGGGCGTATATATGTAGATGCAGTAAGTGCATTTGATTATGATGAAACGATTGAAAATCTTAAGACTGTATTTGGAATATCAGGAATCTGCCCTGTCGTATATGTAGAGGACGAAGGATTTGAAAATCTTTGCAAGACAGTCATAAAATATATTGACGATGTATATCAGGATAAGAACCTGACATTCAAAGTAGCTGCTCGTAGGGCAAGAAAGAATTATCCCCTAAATTCCATGGAGATAAATAGTGAAATGGGAGCTGCTATTTTGAATGCCTATCCCCAGATGAGCGTGGATGTTCACCATCCTGATGTTGAAATAAATATTGAAATCAGAGAAAAAATTTATATTTACTCTGAAATAATATCTGGTCCGGGTGGAATGCCAGTAGGAACAAATGGGAAAGCAATGCTTCTGTTATCGGGAGGAATTGATTCTCCAGTCGCCGGATATATGATAAGCAAACGTGGAGTAAGAATTGATGCGGTATACTTTCATGCACCACCTTATACCTCTGAAAGAGCTAAACAAAAAGTAGTTGATCTTGCTAAAATTGTATCAAAATATAGTGGACCTATTAATTTACATGTAATTAATTTTACAGATATTCAGCTTGCAATTTATGAAAAATGTCCTCATGAAGAATTAACGATCATTATGAGAAGATATATGATGAAGATAGCCGAAACCATTGCGAAAGAAACGGATTGTCTTGGACTTATAACAGGTGAAAGTATCGGGCAGGTTGCATCCCAGACCATGCAATCACTGGCTGCAACAAACGAGGTATGTACCATTCCGGTATACAGACCGTTAATTGGAATGGATAAGCAGGAAATAGTTGAAATATCAGAAAAAATTAAGACATATGAAACATCAATATTGCCTTTCGAGGATTGCTGCACCATATTTGTTGCTAAACATCCGGTTACGAAACCTAACCTTCAGTATATAAAAAGACATGAAGAAAATTTGAAAGATGTCATAGATGAACTGTTTGAAAAAGCATTATCTACAAAAGAAACCATAATTGTACATCATGAATAATCGAGTAGGTCCCTACTCGATTGTCGCGACATTCACAAAATGTTCAAGTAAACTTGACACTTGGCTCATTGTCCGCGCAAAAAACAAAAGCAAGACGAAAGTCTTGCTTTTGAAATAAATAATCATATTAATGGTTGATGCAAACCTTAAATCAAATAAGGTTTCAAAATATTTAGTACAGCATCAACATTGTCTTCAGCGTGAATATTCAAATCTATTGGTTTTGATAAATCCAAACTGAAAATACCCATGATAGATTTTGCGTCAATTACGTATCTTCCTGATACTAAATCAAAATCATAATCAAATTTTGTAATATCATTTACAAAAGACTTAACCTTATCGATGGAATTTAATGATATTTGAACTGTTTTCATATACAATTACCTCCTTATTAAATTCATACCTTCTGCTAATATAGTATAGGTGTTAAAGGTAAAAGTCAATAAGCAAAGATGACGAAAAAAGTGAGGATAACTATGAAAAGTGTAGCATTACACAACCTAGGTTGCAAAGTTAATGCATATGAAATAGAAGTTATGCAACAAAAATTGGAAGAAAACGGTTTTAAAATTGTGCCATTTGAACCAGGGGCTGATATTTATATCATAAATACCTGCACGGTTACGAATATTGCAGACAGGAAAAGCAGGCAAATGTTACACAAGGCAAAAAAGATGAATCCGGATGCAATTGTGGTAGCAACTGGATGCTATGTGCAGACAGGTGAAGAAGCACTAAAGATGGATGAATGTATTGATCTTGCAGTTGGGAACAACAGAAAAAAGGACATTGTACCTATCATTGAAGAATACCTGATAAGTCATAAAAATTATTTGATTACCCCGGTGGTAGACATTAACCATACAGATGAATACGAGGAGATGACATTAAAAAGGACGGCAGACCACACCCGTGCTTATATAAAAATACAGGATGGATGTAATCAATTCTGCTCGTATTGTATTATTCCTTATGCCAGAGGAAGAGTAAGAAGCAGAAAACCTCAGGATATTTTAAATGAAATTACCGGCCTGGTAGAAGCAGGCTATCAGGAAATTGTAATCACAGGCATTCATATCAGTTCATACGGACTTGATTTTATAAAGAAAGATACTGGGGATTATATTGATAGTGTTGGTGATATCAGAAAAACAGCATATGATAAGGAATTCTTTCTCACATTGATAAAGCAGATACATGAAATTGAAGGATTAAAACGCATTAGAATCGGCTCACTTGAACCAAGGATAGTAACAGAAAAATTTGCCAGGGAATTGTGTAAACTACGCAAAGTATGTCCACACTTTCATTTATCATTACAAAGTGGATGTGATGAAACATTAAAACGTATGAATCGGCACTATACAACAGAGGAATATTATGAAAAGGTTAAGATATTAAGAAAATATTTTGATAATCCAGCGATAACGACAGATATTATTACAGGATTTCCCGGAGAGACTTCAGATGAATTTGAAAAAACGGTAGACTTTTTGAAAAAAGTAAATTTCTACGAGATGCATATCTTTAAGTACTCTAAAAGAAAAGGCACAGTTGCAGCTTCCATGGAATGTCAGGTGGAAGAATCCATTAAAATACAAAGGAGTGATGTACTGCTAGAAATGACAAAAAAGCAGTCTGAAATCTTCCGTATGGAATTCATTGGAGCGCATATCGAAGTATTAATGGAAGAGCTAAAGACAATTAATGGTATTCACTATTGGATTGGGCATACTATGAATTATGTTTTGGCTGCTATACAGTCGGAAGATAATTTGTCAAATAAATTGATTAAAGGGAAAGCAGTAGGTCTGTTACATGATGATATTATCCTGATAGAGTAACATTATATAAAACACTCATTGAATTTTTGATATGAATAAGGTAAGATGAATAAATAGAATTATGCAAGATAGACTGCTTGAGTGTATATAATGGATGAGGGTAAAGAAGGAAGTGATAGAGTGCAGGATTTAGGAAATACGCAATATTTTAAAGTAGAGACAGAACCGGAAACAAGCGTAAAAATTATATTAGAGACAGTATTTGAGGCAATGAAAGAAAAAGGATATAATCCTGTCAACCAAATTGTAGGATATATCATGTCTGGAGATCCAACATATATAACCAGCCATAAGAATGCCAGAAGCCTGATAATGAAAGTAGAGCGTGATGAATTAGTAGAAGAACTGCTTAAAGATTATATAAAGAATAATCATTGGGCATAAGGAGGCCCCCCATGCGTATTATGGGACTTGATTTTGGATCAAAGACAGTAGGCGTTGCAATTAGCGATGAATTGCTAATTACAGCACAGGGAATTGAAATAATCAGAAGAAAAGAAGAAAATAAACTTCGCCAGACATTGGCTAGAATTGAGGAATTAATTACTCAATACGGTGTAACAGAGATTGTTCTTGGGTATCCTAAAAATATGAATGATACCTTGGGTGAGCGTGTAGAAAAAACAGATGAATTTAAGGAAAAATTGGAACGAAGAACCGGATTGTCAGTATCACTATGGGATGAACGTCTTACAACTGTTGCAGCAGACCGTGCGATGATGGAAGCAGGAATTAGAAGGGAAAACCGTAAGGATTATGTTGATCAGATAGCAGCATCTTTTATTCTCCAGGGGTACTTGGATTTAAGAAAGAATAAAGAAAATTTATAGAATGTATAGTACTGTGATAAACAGTTATAATAAAAGGTCAAGGATTACAATATGAAGTTGGAAAAGATTACATTTTGCCCCGATAATGAGGAACCAGTTGAATTCTATGTTTTAGAACAGACAAGAATATCAGGAGTAAATTATATTTTGGTAACAGATTTTGAAGAAGGCGATGGAGAGGCATTGATTCTTAAGGATCTTTCTAAAGATGAAGATGCACAAAGCGTTTATTCAATTGTTTCTGATGAAACAGAATTAAATGCGGTCGCAGGAGTATTTGAAGATTTACTGGATGATGTCAAATTCGTTCAGGAAGATAATATATAGTGAATATCTATCTGTTAAAAACCTTATTTAGGTTAATAATTAAGATGAGACTTTATGGACGAAAAAGGAGAAGTCTTATTCTTTTTGTGCAAAAATAGAAAGATATATCACGTACATAACTAATAGGAGGTTAATTGTTTGAAGAAAAATAATCAATTGAATAATGAAATATCCAAGCTGAAGATTATTCCACTTGGTGGATTAGAACAGATTGGAATGAACATTACTGCCTTTGAATATGAAGACAGTATTGTTGTAGTGGATTGTGGTTTGAGTTTCCCGGCAGATGATATGCTTGGAATTGATCTTGTTATTCCAGACGTCACATATCTTACTGATAATATCGAAAAAGTAAAAGGATTTGTTATCACACATGGACATGAGGATCACATAGGTGCACTGCCTTATATCCTGAAACAAATAAATGTTCCCATTTATGGTACAAGGCTAACAATGGGAATTATCGAAAACAAATTAAAAGAGCACAATCTGACGAATAAAACGAAACGAAAGGTTGTTTCGTTTGGGCAGTCAATTAATTTAGGAAAGTTTAGAATTGAATATATAAAGACGAATCATAGTATTGTAGATGCTGCAGCCTTGGCAATTTATTCACCAGCAGGAATTGTTGTGCATACAGGTGATTTTAAAGTGGATTATACTCCTGTATTTGGTGATGCAATTGATTTGCAGCGTTTTGCTGAACTTGGCCATAAGGGTGTTTTAGCATTAATGTGTGATAGTACAAATGCAGAAAGACCAGGATTTACACAATCAGAGAGAACAATAGGCAGAATATTTGATACCATATTTTCTGAGCATAAGACAACTCGAATTATTATTGCAACTTTTGCATCAAATGTGGACAGAGTACAGCAAATAATTAACTCAGCTTATAAGTTTGACAGAAAAGTAGTGGTGGAAGGCAGAAGCATGGTTAACATAATTGACACTGCTCAGAAACTGGAATGCCTTCATATACCTGAAAATACACTTATTAATATAGAGCAGTTAAAAAATTATCCAGAAGAAAAAACTGTTATTATTACAACGGGAAGCCAGGGCGAAAGTATGGCAGCTTTAAGCCGAATGGCAGGAAATATTCACAAGAAGATATCAATTGGACCGAATGATACCATTATATTCTCATCCAATCCAATTCCAGGTAATGAAAAAGCCGTTACAAAGGTAATCAACGAGTTATCCAGGAAGGGTGCAGAAGTAATCTTTCAGGATGCACATGTATCAGGACATGCATGCCAGGAGGAAATTAAACTAATCTATACGCTTGTAAGACCAAAATATTCGATACCGGTACATGGAGAATATAAACATCTAAAGGCTCAGGCAAAATTGGCGGTAGATCTTGGAATACCCAAAGAGAATGTTTATGTTTTATCATCAGGAGATGTTTTGGAATTAGATAATGAATCTGCTAAAGTTACAGGTAAAGTGCCGGTTGGAGATATTCTTGTAGATGGTCTTGGTGTTGGAGATGTTGGAAATATTGTCTTAAGAGATAGACAACATCTGGCAGAAGACGGTATATTAATAGTAGTTCTGGCGTTAGATCAGGAAAGCAGTTATTTGGTATCAGGACCGGATATTGTTTCAAGAGGCTTTGTATATGTTCGTGAATCTGATGAATTAATGGATGAGGCAAGAGAACTAATATCTGCTGTTATAGATAATTGCTTGAAGAAAGGAATTACAGATTGGGGAAAGATTAAGACATCAATAAAAGACTCTTTAGGTGATTATGTTTGGAAAAAGACTAAGAGACGTCCAATGATTCTTCCCATTATTCTGGAAGTATAATTTTATACTGGAGGAAGAAGGATGAATAGTAAGGAAATTGTAGGTTCTGTGTTTGCAGTTGCACTGAAAATTATAATTGCGGTTATTTTAATTATGCTGGTCTACAAATATGCTATACAGGGATATGAATATGGATATCGTATTTTTGGAGAACCTGCTATGACAACAGGGGAAGGAAGAACGGTAACAATTACGGTTAATGAAGGAGACAGTGTAAAGAATATTGCACAGACACTGGAAACAAATGGTTTAGTTCGTGAAGCGAAATTATTTGAACTTCAGGAAAAGGTATCCGAGTATAAAAATATGCTTCAACCGGGAGTTTATGAATTAAATACATCTATGACAGCTGAAGAAATGATGGCTGTTATGGCAGAGGAACCACAAAGCCAGGAGAGTACACAGGAAAATCCAATGGAATCGGAATCAGAAAGCCTGGAGGGTACTTTGGCAACAGAAAGTGAGTAAACAGAGGAAAAAGAATGATTGTAGATGAAAGATGTGTTTCCTTTATCAATTCTCTTGATCCCGGAAATCCGGATTATTTAAATGAAGTAGAGTTGTATGCAAGAAAAACTAATGTTCCAATCATACGAACAGAAATGCAGAGTTTTCTTAAACTTTTACTATCTATAAAAAAGCCGCTAAGAATTTTAGAGGTTGGAACAGCAATTGGTTTTTCGGCATTATTAATGAGTGAATATGCGCCAAAAGAATGCATGGTAACCACGATTGAGAAATACGAAAAAAGAATTCCGATTGCACAGGGTAATTTTGAAAAAGCAGGAAAGCTGAATCAGATTACTCTGTTAACTGGGGATGCAACAGATATTTTGAAGACACTGAAGGAACCTTACGATTTTATTTTCATGGATGCGGCTAAAGGACAGTATATACATTTCCTCCCGGATATTTTGCGTTTGTTAAATCAGGGAGGAATTCTTGTGTCCGATAATGTATTACAGGATGGAGATATTATTGAGTCACGGTATGCTGTGACGAGAAGAAATAGAACAATACATGCCAGGATGCGTGATTATTTATATGAATTAAAGCACATGGATAACTTAATTACATCCATTCTTCCGGTTGGAGACGGTGTAACGGTAAGTGTGAAAGTATAGGAGAGAAAAGTGAGAAAGACAGAACTATTAATTCCGGCTAGTAATCTTGAAGTCTTGAAAACAGCAGTTATTTTTGGAGCCGATGCAGTGTATATAGGTGGTGAGGCTTTTGGATTACGTGCAAAGGCTAAAAATTTTACATTGGAAGAAATGGATGAAGGAATCAAGTTTGCCCATGAGCATGATGTGAAAGTTTATGTGACAGCCAATATTCTTGCCCATAATGATGATTTAGAAGGTGCGAAAAATTATTTTGAAGAACTGAAAAGTATTCATCCGGATGCTTTAATTATTTCGGATCCGGGTATGTTTATGATTGCAAAGCAAGTGTACCCAGAGATTGATATTCATATATCCACACAGGCAAATAATACAAATTATATGACTTATGATTTCTGGTTTAGGCAGGGTGCTACCAGAGTCGTATCAGCAAGAGAACTGTCATTAAGCGAGATTAAAGAAATAAGAGCACATATTCCGGAAAAAATGGAGATTGAAAGCTTTGTACATGGTGCAATGTGTATTTCCTATTCGGGAAGATGTTTACTTAGCAATTATTTTACTGGTAGGGATGCCAATAGAGGTGCCTGTACACATCCATGTAGATGGAAATATGCAGTGGTTGAGGAGACAAGACCAGGTGAATATATGCCAGTCTATGAAAATGAACGGGGTACGTTTATCTTTAACTCAAAAGATCTATGTATGATTGAATATATTCCTCAATTGTTAGATGCAGGAATTGACAGCCTTAAAATTGAAGGTCGCATGAAGACAGCTTTATATGTAGCTACGGTAGCAAGAACATATCGTAAGGCCCTTGATGATTATGCAAAATCTGAAGAAACTTATAGGAATAATATGGAGTGGTATCGGGAAGAAATTTCAAAATGCACTTACCGTCAGTTTACAACAGGTTTTTATTTTGGAAAACCAGATGAGAGTACACAGATTTATGATAACAATACTTATATTAATGAATATATATACCTTGGTATTGTTTCTTTAGTGGATAATAATGGGTTGGCCCAGATTGAACAGCGCAATAAATTCTGCAAGGGTGATAAAATAGAAATTATGAAACCAAATGGAAGTAATGTATCTACGCTTGTGGAGGCCATTTATGACGATGAGGGTAATGAGGTGGAAAGTGCACCCCATCCGAAACAGAAGTTATATCTTCAACTTTCTGTAAAACCGGATGTATATGATATCTTACGTACCCAGAATATAAAACAGTAAAAAATGAAATGAACATTTGACAGTAATATTAATGTGGCAGTATGATGTACTGAATAGAAATAATGAAATCATAATAGAGACCGGAGGACGCAATATATGAACGCATGTATCAATGTGGAAGAAATTTTTGCGCAAAATGTATTTACGGTCGGAACCATGAGAGAACGGTTACCGAAAAAGGTATTTTTTGAAGTGGCAGAAGTAATGGAAAACGGTGGCGAATTATCACCGGCTACCGCTGATGTTGTTGCAAAAGCCATGAAAGACTGGGCAGTGGAAAAGGGTGCAACACACTATACACACTGGTTTCAGCCTTTAACCGGAATTACAGCAGAAAAACACGATTCTTTTGTAACACATCCGGATGAAGATGGGAAAATGCTGATGGAATTTTCCGGCAAGGAACTGATTAAAGGTGAACCGGATGCATCTTCATTTCCTTCAGGCGGATTACGTGCTACGTTTGAGGCAAGGGGATATACTGCTTGGGATATTACATCGCCAGCTTTTATAAAAGAGACTGCAACCGGACCAACGTTATGTATTCCAACAGCATTCTGCTCCTATACAGGTGAGGCACTGGATAAAAAAACACCGCTGCTTCGTTCTATGGAGGCAATAAATAAGCAGGCACTACGAATCGTAAGACTATTTGGTAATACAGAGGCTAAAAAAGTAATTTCCTCCGTTGGTGCAGAACAGGAATATTTTTTGGTAGATCAGAATAAAGCATTACAAAGAGAAGATCTTATTTTTTCTGGAAGAACATTATTTGGTGCACCAGCTCCGAAAGGTCAGGAAATGGATGACCATTATTTTGGTGTAATTCGTGAGCGTATTGGTGCATTTATGAAAGACCTTAATATAGAGTTGTGGAAACTCGGTGTTACTGCCAAGACACAGCATAATGAAGCAGCACCTGCACAACATGAACTTGCTCCCATATATGAATCTGCAAATATTGCAGTTGATCATAATCAATTAGTTATGGAAACCATGAAAAGAATTGCTGGAAAACACGGACTTCGTTGCCTGTTACATGAAAAACCGTTTAATGGAGTAAATGGTTCCGGCAAACATGATAACTGGTCCATTACAACTGATAATGGTGTAAATTTATTAGAACCGGGTCAGACACCGAATGAGAATATTCAATTTCTACTTGTTTTAGCATGTATCATGAGGGCTGTTGATACACATGCTGATCTAGTAAGACAGAGTGCATCTAACGTAGGGAATGATCATCGATTGGGAGCACATGAAGCTCCACCTGCAATTATCTCAATTTTCCTCGGCGAACAGTTGGAGGATGTTGTAAAGCAGCTTGTTGAGACCGGAAAGGCATCAAATTTGATTGAAGGCGGCATGCTAAAGACCGGTGTATCCACCTTACCTGATTTTCAGAAGGATGCTACAGATCGTAACAGAACATCACCATTTGCTTTTACTGGAAATAAGTTTGAATTTCGTATGGTTGGCTCAGAAGATTCCATTGGAAGTCCAAATACTACCATTAATGCAATTGTGGCAGAAAGTTTTTGTGAGGCTGCTGATATCTTAGAGAAAGCAGATGATTTTGATTTAGCGGTTCATGATCTGATTAAAGAAT
>CAZQTM010000021.1:14492-17382 GCA_964595855.1 uncultured Lachnospiraceae bacterium
ATCTTAGAGAAAGCAGATGATTTTGATTTAGCGGTTCATGATCTGATTAAAGAATATATGACCAAACACCAGAGAATCATTTTTAACGGTAATGGTTACTCGGATGAGTGGGTACAGGAAGCAAAAAGAAGAGGTCTGCCCAATATTCCATCCATGGTAGAAGCAGTTGAAACACTGACAACGGATAAATCAATTAAGCTTTTTGAAAAGTTTCATATTTTTACAAAAGCAGAATTGGAATCACGTGCTGAGATTTTATATGAAACGTATGCAAAGACCATTAACATTGAAGCTCTGACCATGATTGATATGACATCGAAACAGATTGTACCTGCAGTGATTCGTTATACAAAAACACTGGCAGATTCCGTAATAGCTGTAAAAAGTGCAGGTGGTGATTCTTCTGTTGCAACTGAGATGTTGCAGAAAATAACGCTAAAGTTAAGAGAGACTCAGAATGCAGAGATCGCACTAATTGATGCTGAGGAAAAGGCATCTTCTATGCCACAGGGAAAAAATCAGGCGTTTTACTATCGTAATAGTGTTGTAAATGCAATGGAATCATTAAGAAAACCTGCAGACGAATTGGAGAAAATGGTTGATAAAGAATACTGGCCATTTCCCACATATGCAGATTTGATATTTGAAGTTTAAAATAAAAATATAATTTAGGTATTGCAATTTAGATATCTTTGCGTTATTGTATAAAAAATAAATGATACACATCATTTTATGTTTTCAATTGTATAATGTAATCTAGAACGATGGCGTTCCAACATAGTTGGAACGCCTTTTTTGCACGAACAATGAGCCAAGTATCAAGTTTATTTGAATATTTGGCGAATGTCGCGACAATCGAGTAGCGACCTACTCGATTAGTTCATTAGGAAACACAAACAAATTGTTATGAATATTATTTTAAGGAGGATGGGATATGAATGAAGTATTAAATGTGGAAAAACTATTTGGAGAAAACGTATTTACATTGGGTAAAATGAAAGAAAAGCTTCCTAAAAAAGTGTTGATGGAAGTTAAGAATGTTATGGATAATGGAGGAGAATTATCTGTAGAGGCAGCGGATGTTGTCGCAAAAGCAATGAAAGACTGGGCTGTAGAAAAGGGTGCAACTCATTATACACATTGGTTTCAGCCACTTACCGGAATAACGGCAGAGAAGCATGATGCATTTGTAACACATCCAGATGCAGATGGAAAAATGTTAATGGAGTTTTCGGGTAAAGAATTAATTAAGGGAGAACCAGATGCATCTTCCTTTCCTTCTGGAGGACTTCGAGCAACATTTGAGGCAAGAGGGTATACTGCTTGGGATATTACGTCACCTGCATTTATCAAAGAAGCATCTACGGGTCCCATCCTATGTATTCCTACAGCATTCTGCTCATATACAGGGGAAGCGCTTGATAAGAAAACACCATTACTTAGATCAATGGAAGCTGTGAGTGAACAGGCATTAAGAATCGTTAGGTTATTCGGTAATAATGAGGCAACGAAAGTAACAGCATCCGTTGGTCCGGAACAAGAATATTTCTTAATTGATCAGAAAAAGGCACTTCAAAGAGAGGATATTATTTTTGCAGGACGTACACTCTTTGGCGCACCGGCACCAAAAGGTCAGGAATTAGAAGATCATTATTTTGGTGTTATCAGGGAACGCATTGGTGGATTCATGAAGGATCTGAACAGAGAACTGTGGAAACTTGGTGTTACAGCAAAGACTCAGCATAATGAAGTTGCTCCTGCACAGCATGAACTGGCACCGATATATGAGTCAGCCAATATAGCAGTTGATCATAATCAGCTTGTTATGGAAACAATGAAAAGAGTTGCAGGCCAGCATGGCATGCGTTGTCTATTACATGAAAAACCATTTGCAGGTGTAAATGGTTCCGGAAAACATAATAACTGGTCCATTACAACAGATAATGGAGTTAATCTGCTAGAACCAGGCGATACACCAAATGAAAATATTCAATTTTTACTAGTTTTAGCTTGTATCATGAAGGCTGTTGATAAACATGCCGATTTATTAAGACAGAGTGCATCTAATGTGGGAAATGATCATAGATTGGGAGCAAATGAAGCACCACCTGCAATTATTTCAATATTTTTAGGTGAACAGTTGGAGGATGTGGTAAGACAGCTTGTAGAAACAGGGAAGGCATCTACATGTAAAGAGGGTGGCATGCTTGCTACTGGAGTATCTACCTTGCCTGATTTTAAGAAAGATGCAACGGATCGAAACAGAACATCACCATTTGCATTTACTGGAAATAAATTTGAATTTCGTATGGTAGGGTCTGAAGATTCCATTGCAAGCCCAAATACGACTTTAAATGCAATTGTTGCGGAGTCTTTTTGCGAGGCTGCAGATATACTTGAAAAGACGGATGATTTTGAACTCTCCGTTCATAATCTGATTAAAAAGTATATGAGTGAACACGTAAGAATTATTTTTAACGGAAATGGATATTCAGATGAATGGGTACAGGAGGCAAATAAAAGGGGCTTACCTAACATTAAGTCAATGGTGGAAGCGGTTGAAACCTTAACTACAGAGAAATCCATAAAATTGTTTGAAAAATTTCATATATTTACAAAAGCTGAACTTGAGTCTCGTGAAGAAATTCTTTATGAGACATATGCAAAAACAATTAATATAGAAGCATTAACGATGATTGACATGGCAAGCAAACAGATTATTCCGGCAGTTATTCATTATGCAAAAACGCTGGCAGACACCGTGAATTCTGTGAAGGCAGCGGGAGGAGATGCAACAGTACCATCAATGCAACTGAAGGCTGTTAGTGAAAAATTAAATCTATTGCAGAAAGCATTGGTTATTCTAATAGAGTCAGATGAGAAAGCTTCA
>CAZQTM010000022.1:0-17226 GCA_964595855.1 uncultured Lachnospiraceae bacterium
TTAATTACATTAATGGTATTTTTTATTTGTATGCCCGATAAAAAAAGAGGTAAATGATTATTACCCCTTTATAAATCCATTCATGGTACAGGATGTTACTAATGTTCCAGTATCATCGCAAATGTCTACTGTATAATAGCATGTTGTTTTACCTTCTTTTATGCATCTTGCTTCTGCAATTAGACGTCCTCCTAAAGCAGGTGATAAAAAAGTAATATGACTGCTTAATGAGACGGTTAGTGGTTTATTCCAATTTGCGGCAACTGCAAATGCAAAATCGGATAATGTAAAATAGACACCCCCCATTATTGAGCCTGCTGCATTTAACATGCTTTCATCTATTGTAATAACACATAAAGAATATCCATCTTTAATCTTTTCTATATTAACCCCAAGTTTCATTGCAAAATGGTCGTCATTGAAACGTTCCCTTACCTCTTCAAGCGAGGGAACCTGGTCACATTTTGAATCTCTCATATTTAACCTCATGCTGCGACTGTATTTTAGGAGCAACTATCTACATTATTATCTACAATTTTAAGTATAGACATACTTTAGATATTGCGCAATTGTAAAATAGAATTTACGGATTATTTACTATTATTTAAAAGGGGTTCATGCTATACTCAATTTGTTAAATAAATCAATGATTAGAAGGATAATGGTATGGATAATACATTTGATGTCATTATAATTGGTGCAGGCCCAGGTGGAATATTCTGTGCATATGAACTTGCAAATAAAGATAAAAATCTTAAAATACTTTTAGTTGAAAAAGGACGATCTATTGAAAAAAGAAATTGTCCCAAAAGAATAACGAAACAATGTGTTGGATGTACTCCTTGCTCCATAACGACTGGTTTTGCGGGCGCGGGGGCTTTTTCTGATGGAAAGCTTTCACTCTCACCGGATGTAGGTGGCAATCTTCCTGATATTCTAGGTTTCGATGAAACAGTGAAACTGATTCATGAATCAGATGAGATTTATCTGAAGTTTGGTGCTGATAAAAATGTATATGGGGTAGATAAAGAAAAAGAAATAAGGGAAATAAGAAAAGCAGCAATTAATGCCAATCTTAAATTGGTGGAATGTCCAATTCGTCATTTGGGCACAGAAGAGGGTTATAAGATATATCAAAAATTACAGAATCATTTAGAGGACGACCATGTTAGCCTGTTGTTTAATACAATGGTAGAAAGCATTATTGTTGAGGATGGTAATGTAACCGGCATAAAAGTGCATAATGGGGAAGAATATTTTGCAGACCACATTGTATGCGCGGTTGGAAGAGAGGGTGCAGACTGGTTTGCTACGAAGTGTGATGAAATAGGTATTGAGACTACACCTGGTACGGTAGATGTTGGTGTCAGGGTAGAAGTTCGCGATGAAGTTATGCAATTTTTAAATGAAAATCTTTACGAGGCTAAGCTGATATATCACACAAAGACATTTGATGATAAGGTTAGAACGTTTTGCACCAATCCATCTGGAGAAGTTGCAACTGAATACTATGAAGGTGGGCTTGCGGTAGTAAATGGTCATGCCTATAAAAGCAAAGAATACAAAACAAATAATACAAATTTTGCAATTTTGGTTTCTAAGAATTTTACAAAGCCTTTTAAATCCCCAATTGAATATGGAAAAAGAATTGCTCAACTCTCAAATATGTTATGTGGTGATAGGATTCTTGTCCAGACATATGGTGATTTGAAGAGAGGAAGAAGAACAACGGAGGAGAGACTTTGTAGAAATAATATCATTCCCACTCTAAAAGATGCAGTGCCAGGTGATTTATCATTGGTTTTTCCCCATCGGATTATGGTGGATATTGAGGAAATGTTAGAGGCTCTTGATAAAGTTACTCCGGGAATTGCTAGTGATGAAACACTTTTATACGGTGTAGAAGTTAAGTTCTATTCAAATAAGGTAATAGTAAATAAAGATTTTGAAACAAGTATAAAAGGATTGTATGCCATTGGAGATGGTGCAGGAGTAACCAGAGGATTACAACAGGCATCTGCAAATGGCCTTTCTGTTGCAAGAAGTATCATAAAAAGTATATATCAATAGTATGGTTGGAAAAGAAATGAGAAAATATTTATATAGAAGTTTGATTACATCGTTAGTGATAGTGAATCTTTTATTTTTTACAAGTTGTCAAGTTAATCCGGATGATACCAAGGTAGTACTTACTACCGGATTTAATCGAAATGAAATCTTTAGAATTGAAGAAGAATCATGTAAAGTTTCAGAAATTATGGTTTACCTGACAAATATTCAAAATAGGTATGAAAAGGTATATGGAACAAAAATATGGTCTACCAAAATAGATGGGGTAACATTAGAAGAAAACGTTAAGGAAACAGCATTAGCAAAAATGGCACAAATAAAAGCTATGACATTGTTAGCTAAAGAACATAATCTAATGCTGACTGATGCCGAAATACAGCTAGTCGAGAAAGCAGCTACCCAGTATTATGATTCCCTAAATGATACTGAAATTGAAAAAATGGGTATTACAGAAGATACCATAATGGAATTATATAAGGAATATGCACTTTCTGAGAAATTGTATCATTACCTTATCAAAGATATCAATCCAGAAATTTCTGATGACGAGGCAAGAACGATAACGGTAGAGCATATTCTGATTAAGACATATACACTTGATGAACAGGGAAATAAGGTTGATTTTACGGAATATGCAAAAAATGAAGCATTGCAAAAAGCAAAAATAGTATGTAATCTAGCTAAATCAGGTGAAAATTTTGATGATTTAGTATCTAAATATAGTGATGATAATACGGCAACCTATTCATTTGGCAAGGGAGAGATGGAGCCTGAATTTGAAGAGGCAGCATTTAATCTTGGTACAGACGAAATAAGTGATGTTATTGAAACGAGATTTGGATATCATATCATTAAGTGTATCAGTACTTTTAATAGGAAAGTTACAGATGCAAATAAAATAAAAATAGTGGAACAAAGGAAAAAAGAGGTTTTTGGGGATGAATACGATGCATTTGTACAATCCTTAACAAGAAATCTTAACAAGGAATTATGGAATCATATTTCTTTTATTCATGATGAAAAAGTTACAACTTCTGACTTCTTTGAGGTATTCGATTCCTATTTTGTTAATGAGTAATATAAGTTTACAAAAAATTTATAATTCATAAAACACTGAATAAATGGCATTTATTTACGATTATTAGCACTCATCACAAATGAGTGCTAATTTATTCTTGACTTTTTGAAAACTCCGCATTAAACTTGTATTCAAAAGAAAAAGTCTATTAAGGAATAAGAAAGGAAAGTGATTTTTTATGGCAGAAAAGCACGGAAGTTTGTCTATTAACAGTGATAATATTTTTCCTATTATCAAAAAATGGTTGTATTCCGATCATGATATTTTTTTCAGAGAATTAATATCGAATGGCTGTGATGCAATTACAAAATTAAAAAAACTGGATATGATGGGCGAATACACATTACCAGGAAATTATAAAGCAAAGATTCAGGTTATATTGAACCCCGAAGAAAAGACTCTTAAATTTATTGATAATGGTATCGGTATGACTGCAGAGGAAGTAGAAGGATACATTAATCAGATAGCATTTTCGGGTGCAACCGATTTCTTTGAAAAATATAAAGATAAGACAAATGAGGATCAGATTATAGGACATTTTGGTCTGGGATTTTATTCAGCATTTATGGTAGCAGATGAAGTACACATCGATACATTATCTTACAAAGAAGGTGCAAAGGCTGTTCATTGGGAGTGTGATGGTGGCACAGAGTTTTCACTTAATGAAGGAGACAGAAAGGAAGTAGGTACACAAATTACTCTATTCCTTAATGAGGATGTTCTTGAATTCTGTAACGAATATAAGGCACGGGAAGTAATTAAAAAATATTGTTCGTTTATGCCAACTGAAATATATCTTTCAAAGGAAAATACAGACGAGACTCAGACAATTAATGAGGATGAGAAGTTACCTACTGATGAAATTGTAGAAACCATTGTCCCTGAAAAAAAGGAAACTAACGAAGGCGAAGAGCCAAAAGAAGAGAAAATTAAGTTAAAGATCAAGAAGAGACCAGAACTGTTAAATGAGACACAGCCATTATGGACAAAGCATCCAAATGACTGTACAAAAGAGGAGTATATTGATTTTTATAGAAAAGTATTTATGGACTATAAAGAGCCTCTGTTCTGGATTCATTTGAATATGGATTATCCATTTGATTTGAAAGGTATTCTATACTTCCCTAAGATTAATATGGAGTATGAATCCATTGAAGGAACAATCAAACTTTATAATAACCAGGTATTTATTGCTGATAATATTAAGGAAGTAATTCCAGAATTTCTGCTTTTATTAAAAGGTGTTATTGATTGTCCGGATTTACCTCTGAACGTCTCAAGAAGTGCGTTACAGAATGATGGATTTGTAAAGAAAATCTCAGAATATATTACAAAGAAAGTAGCAGATAAGCTTTGTGGTATGTGCAAAACTGAGAAAGAAGAATACGACAAATATTGGGATGATATCAGTCCATTTATTAAGTTTGGCTGCTTAAAGGATGATAAATTCTGCGAGAAGATGACAGATTATATTTTATTTAAGAGTCTTGATGGGAAATATATGACGTTACCGGAATGTCTGGAAGTAAAACCAACAGATTCTGATGAAACATCAGAAGAAGCAAATGAAGAATCTATAGTAGATGCTACAGAAACTTCAGAAGATAAAACATCTGACCAATCAGAAGAAAAGAAAGAAAAGGTAATTTATTATGTAACAGATGAACAGCAGCAAAGCCAGTATATTAATATGTTCCGTCAGGCTAAGATGGATGCTGTTATTCTGAATCATAATATTGACCAGCCCTTTATTTCACAGTTAGAGTCAAAGAATGAAGGCATTAAGTTTATGAGAATAGATGCTGATCTGACAGATACTTTCAAGTCAAAGACCAGTAAAAAAGCTCAGGAAGAAATGGATTCCCAGGCTGATGAATTACAGAAGATATTTAAGAAGGCATTAAAAAAAGATACAATCAAAGTTAAGGTTGAGAAACTGAAGAATAAGAAAATATCATCCATGATTACATTATCTGAAGAAGCAAGAAGAATGCAGGATATGATGAAGATGTATTCAATGAATGGTATGGGAATGGGCGATTTTGGTAAAGATGGAGAAACACTTGTCTTAAATGCCAGCCATCCTCTGGTGCAATATATACTTGATCATAAGGAAAATGAAAATACGAAGATGATATGTGAACAACTTTATGATCTTGCAAAATTACAGCATGCACCATTAGAGTCAGAAGCTATGACAAGGTTTATTCAGAGAAGCAACGATATTATGTGTATATTTAGTGAAAAAAATTAAAACCAAAACAGACTGAAAAATAAAATTCAGTCTGTTTTTTGTTTAAAGCTTACTGACCGGGCTCTGCAATGCGGCTGACAGCGACAAAAATATCAGAGATGGCATACCATGTTGGGTAATCCGTATCTCCAGTTTGAGGCAGTGAAAATATTTTCTGAAATGTTTTTACTGCTTCAGCAGTACTATTACCATAAATCCCGTCTGCTGAAATGGTGGGAATAGCAGGATAATTTTTTGCTATTCTATTTAACTGTTCCTGTAACTGCTGTACTTTCTGCCCGCTTGCACCTATTGATAATACATAACCAGGGAAGGAAGATGGAACACCGCTAACAGCTACAGCTGTATTGATATACATATCACTTCCATAATAATAATGAATGATATCAATGGAACTATATCCTTCATCACCAAGATATTTTGATCCCCACTGGCTAAGACCTTTACAGGAGACACGTTGACCATCACAGTATGAAGTAAGGATTGGCTGACTGATACCTGGACGAGATAAGAAATTTGCAAAAATAGAGTCAACAAGGTAATTAATATTTTCATAGATATTTCTCTTATACATCCATTTTTGATCAAAAGCAGTATTTGAAGTAATGGTAAAGTTATAACCTTTATTCCGGTACCACTCGGTATAGACTCGGTTAAGAGTAAATGACATAATAGCAAGGATATTTGCATAAATTGTATTTTCTGGCCATGTAGCATAAATCTCAGAGGAAGCAACGTTTTTAATGTAGTCTTTGTACTTTGTATAATAATTTGATGCGTTCAAATCATCAGGGGAACCATCATGTACAATGACATATTCTGGAATAACCACTCTGCTAAGTACTATTTCACCACTTTCTGGTATTGGCTTAATCTCTGATTCGGGTATTTTAGGTGGGTATTCTCCATATAGGGTATGTGCTGGAATCACAACCTCACCCGTAGTTTCTTTGAATTCCGTAGGTGTTAATGTAATATTTTGCAGTGATTTTACACCAGGAAGGATCTGGGTGCCGGAGATAACTATAGAATCGTATCCTGGTGCGGAAACAGTTAGATTATATTCTGAATAGGGCTGAACAGGTTGTGACGGTTCAAGACTGAATTCTACGGCAGGAGCAGCCAAATCAATAAATTCTGTCTGCCCAGAATTGTCTGTATTTACTTTTTCTACAGTAGAAGTTGGGTCGCCGGTAAAAGAGATACTTATGGTGGCGCCGGTTATCGGATCAGGTGTAATAGAAGATGTTACATTGATTTTCAACTGTCCCTTATCTGTTAAGTCCGCTGCTGCTTTTAAAGGAAATTTGGACATGTAGTACCTCAAAAGTATTACTTAAAAACAGTATATGAAAATAACGAACAAAGGTTCCTCAATTCTTGCAAAATGTATTATGTTAATGGTATACTTAAATGGATATTTTGTTCTTTAGGGGGTGAGAAGTTTGCGCGATAAATCCATGCGATATGCGAATGGTGAATTTAACTATGAAAATGGATCGCTTATCTTCTCATGCTCAAAAATTGAAATTTCCATGCACAGAGATGAAATTGCAGAAGGCTCTTTTGAGATAGAGGAACAGTCAGGCAGAGCAGTGGTGGGGGATATTTATTCTTCCAATCTTAGAATGAAGTGTAATTTAGAGCATTTTTCGGGTGAACAGATACAAGTAAGTTACCGTGTAGATGCTAGAAATCTTATCCACGGAGATGTTATAAAAGGATATTTATCCATAGTATCAGATGTGGGAGAGTATATGATTCCATTTGTTGTCATGGTTTTGCATGAAAGCATTGAATCATCACTTGGCACCATAAAAAATTTGTTTCATTTTGCTAATCTTGCTAAAAGCAACTGGGATGAGGCAGTAAAGGTTTTTTATAGTGAAAATTTTATTGATATTCTTAATGGAAATGATATAAAATATAAAAACTTATACAGAGGCCTAATAAAACAGGGTAATAAAAATTGTAATTTAGAGGAATTTCTTATTAGTATCAATAAGAAACAAAAAATAGAGTATCTCTTAGAACATGAGAACATTAAAATTGATAATCCACAAGAAAAAGTATCCCAGACAGTAAAGATAAATAGAAATGGGTGGGGATATACATGGCTGATTGCCAAATCAGATGGAGAGTTTTTAACTATAGAAAAAAACAGATTATCGGACAACGATTTTTTAGGTAACTGCTGTCATTTCACATTTTATGTTAACTCGGACAAACTACATGAAGGGAAAAATATTGGACGGATTATTTTTAAACATATATATGGAAAATTTGAAGTCGTTATTCATGTTAACAAGAATACATATGGAAAAAGAAGTCTAATCGGACATAAGCAGAAAAGTCTGGTTTACTCATTAACACGTCATTATCTTGATTTTTCCATGAAAAAAATTAATATGTCCAAGTGGCTTTTACTTACCGATGAACTTCTTTTGCATCGTAAAAATATTGATGAGTACAATGTTGAGAATAGTCTTTTTGAAGCACACCTTCTGATTACTCAGGAAAGATATAATGAAGCAAAATGGATACTGGATCATAAGGTTTCTGACGGGATAAGCGATTCAAGGAACGCTCTTTATTGCTACTATCTTTACCTGACTTCCTTATATAATGTTGATGAATTTTATACAAAACAGATAACCGAACAGGTAAATGCTATTTATGAGCAGGACCACGACGACTGGCGTGTTGCTTGGCTTATTTTAAGTATGTCAGAAGAACTGAATAAAAATAGAACAAGAAAATGGAATTTCGCAATAAATCAAGTTGCACTGGGATGTCAAAGCCCTATTTTCTATCTGGAAGTAATAAAACTATTGAATGCTACACCATCGTTATTAGTAAAAATTACTGATGCAGAAAAGAAAGTATTATATTTTGGTGCAAAACAGGAAATTTTATCAAATGAATTAATGCTACAGATTACATATCTGGCACTTAGACAAAAAATATTTGATAACCAGCTCTATAAAATATTAAAATTAATTTATTGCAAAAATAATAGCGATGAGGCTTTACAGGCAATATGTGTATTATTGATGAAGGGTGGTAAAATTGGGACAGAATATTTCAAATGGTATGATTTAGCTGTTTCAAAAAATTTTGCAATAACCAAATTATATGAATGTTATATGATGTCTATGAATCTGATGGATGAGGTAGTAATTCCAAAAAGAGTTTTAATGTATTTTTCCTATCAGAGCGAGTTACCTGTTGCACAGAATGCATATTTATATGCTTATGTGATTAAGAACAGCGAAAAATATCCGGATATTATAGCATCTTTTAAGGGACAGATTGACAGATTTGTGATAAAGCAGCTTTATGCAGGAAAGATAGACCGAAATTTGGCACTTTTATATCAAGAAGTCATTATGAAAGATATGTTTACTCCTGATAATGCAAAACAATTAGCAAAGCTATTGTTTGTTCACTGCATATATATAAAAGATTCTGGCATTACGAAAGTAGTAGTAATGGATGAACGTATGAAGGAGGAAAAAACGTACCCGGTAATAAACGGACTTTCCTACGTGGCACTTCCTGGAAATGAATATACGCTCTTCCTTGAGGACGCTTTTGAAAATCGTTTCTATGGAACAAAGGATTATAGTACTGAGCGTTATTTTCTACCACGAAAATTTTTGCCTCAGATAGAAGAATATGCAGATGATGATTTACTTTTTGATTTATATATCTCGGAAGAAAATAAAGATTTGATCATCATTACACCACAAAATGTAAACAGGTATGAATTTCTGGAACAATCAGACAAGATTGATTGTGAGTTTCAAAATGCAGTAAGAATGTGTTTGATCAGGTACTGGTTTGAAAAAGATGAAGAAACCAAATTAGATTCTATGTTAGAGAGAACACAGGAAAATCAGGTTCCACTAGGAGATAGAAATGAGTTGATCAGGTATATGATCATTAGAGGATTTTATAAGAAAGCATTTTCACTTGTGTTATGTTTCGGAGCAGAAAATATTGAACCCAAAATATTGGTACGTGTGGCTTCCAGTCTGATTGAGCATGAAGGATGTATAGAAAGTCAGGAAATGACATACATCATTTACAGTGCTTTTGAGAGAGGAAAGTATAACGAGGTAGTATTGGGATATCTTGCCAGATTTTATAAGGGACTAGCAAAGAATTTGAGAAATATCTGGAAGGCAGCAAATAATTTTTACATAGACACGTATGATATCTGTGAAAGAATGATTATTCAAACTTTAGATACTGGTGCATTCCTAGGTGAAGAAATACCAATTCTTAAGCAATACGTTGAAGGAGGGGCAAAGACAGAAATAGAAGTGGAATATCTGTCTTATTGTGGATATGAGTATCTAGTCAGGGAACGAGTTGTTGATGAGTATATATTTTCGGAGATGCAAAGAATCTATGTAAACGAGGGTGAATTACCGCTGGTATGTATGCTTGCATTCCTAAAGTATCATTCTAATGATATGGTTAGTTTATCAGATGAAACGAAGAATGCAATTCAGGAGTTTATCAGAATTCTTTATGTTAAGAAGAACATTATTATGCCTTACTTTTTGAACTACAGATCACTTTCTATTGAATCAGCACATTTAGGAAATCTTTCTTTTATTGAATACAAAGGGAATCCAGATAGTAAAGTCATGATTCATTATGCAATTAATCATGACGTTAAGGAACAGAATGGATATTCTAGAGAAGAGATGGTAAATATGTATGCTGGAATATATGTAAAAACATTTTTACTGTTCTTTGGAGAATCGGTCCAATATTATATTACAGAGGAGTATGCCAATAAGGAACAATTAACAGAAAGTGGAAAAATCAGTAAAAATGATTCTGTTTCGGAACCCTTTGAGGATCGCTACAGTGCTGTAAATGATATAGCGATTGCAGATACCCTGAAAGATTATGATACTGCGTTCCATCTTTTAGAAGAATATGAGTTTAAAAAGTACCTGATTACGAATGTCTTTACTCTACAATAAAAAAGAAGGAAATGATATGTTTGGAATTAGTGATAAGGTAGTAATTGGATATGATCTTTCAAATAAATATGCACAAATCAGTTTTTGTCGTCTTAATGATGATATGCCGGAAACAATCACACTACTAGAGGGAGCAGAGCAGTACGATATACCAACCTGCCTTTTTAAAAGAAGTGAAGTTAATCAATGGTTTTTTGGAAAAGAGGCTTTATCATATTCGAAATTGGAAGAGGGAACCATAATTGATAATTTGTTAGAACAGGCTCTGATTGGGGATGAAATTGCAGTATCCGATGAATACTTTAATCCGATTGCACTTCTTGCACTCTATATAAAAAGAAGTCTGTCACTTGTCAGAAATAATGTTCATACGGAACGAATATGTGGCATTATGTTTACAGTACCTGATTTAACCAAGAGAGCAATTGAAGTTTTAAACCAGGTATCTGTTCTGCTGGATTTAAATGATGTAACAATCCAATTCCAGAGTAGAGAGGAAAGTATATATCGTTATATTATTCATCAGGCTTCTGAGTTATGGCAGTATGATGTTGAGGTATATGACTTTTCTCTGGATTCCATGAGAAGCTATCATTTCTATGAAAATGAACATACCGATCCTAAGGTAGTATTTATTGATGAAACACTACATAAACTTAATGTCAGGTCAGATTTAGAGGAGAGAGATGCAGCTTTTCTTGTGATTGTAAAGGAAACTACGGATGAGCGAATTGTTTCGTGCGCATATTTAATTGGAGACGGTTTTAATGGTGAGTGGTGTAAAGAATCACTGCGTGAACTTTGCAAAAAAAGAAGAGCATTTCGTGGAAATAACTTATACAGTAAAGGTGCCTGTTATTCTATACGTGATAAACTTATCAAGAAAGAAATACCAGATAAAAGGATTTATTTAGGGAGAGATAAATTAAAAGCAAATATTGGAATGAATGTTTTCAGAAAAGGTGAAAAATCATATCTGGCTCTTTTAAATGGTGGTGACAGTTGGTACGAAAGCAAAAAAGAATGTGATATCATACTTTGTTCGGGCAATCGTTTTTCTGTGATCATTACTCCATTAGATGGTAGAAATATTAAGACAGTAGAGGTTGAACTGGATGGGTTACCGTTACGGGAAGATAGAACAACCAGACTTCGGATTAATGTTTTTATGGAATCTGAAGATATTCTGCGTATTATAGCAACCGATATGGGATTTGGAGAAATTGTTACATCTACCAATCAGGTTTTTACCCAGCAGATAAATCTTTATGAATAAAGGAGAAAACGGTGGATAACGTAATCTTATGTTGTGGCAGGTATGCAAAAATTCCATATTTTTTAAAAGAAGAATGCCAAAATCTTTATTCTATCGAGGAACTCTGTTATTACCTATATAATAACGCCTATCTGCTTGATGACACCTTTATCTGTGACAATCTCATTCAATGGATACATGATGAACTGGGACTGGGAGAACTAGCTGAGAGACTTTTGCTTATTAAAGGAAAACCGGATGCACTAGTTAAAACTGTGTTCACACTAATGGAAGATATCGGTTATTATGGTCAAGATGAATGGAATGAAATGCTAGGAATTTTGAAAGAACAAAATCATCTTACTGTTCAGGAAAAGCGAAAGGCTAGAGCAGATAATTTTTTACATAGTAATAAATATACAATGGCAGCTGATGAGTATGAGGTACTTTTAAAGGAGACAGATGAAAGTCAGATAAAGTTACGTGCTAAAATATATCATAATATGGGGATATGTGCAGTGAATCAATTCCTTTTTGAACGGGCATCAAAATATTTTAAAGAGGCATATGACACCTATGCGAATACAGAAAGCTATGTCCAGTATCTGACTTCACTAAAAATGAATATGACACCACAGGAATATTTGAATTTTCTATCCGAACATCCAGAAAGCTACGAAGATTCCCTAGAAGTGGAAAGGCGTATCGAATCATTAAAACAACAATGGAAAGTTGCGCCGGTAATGAAGTATTTTAAAGAGTTGTTAGACTTAAAGGATAAGGGGAATCCATATTATACAGGAATTGACGAGATGACTGAAAATGTGAAGGAAGAATATAGGCTGACATTATACAAGACTACATAATAAACTTGTTTTAAAAATTTAAAGGCGGAATAATATATGGAATGGATGAAAAATTTTTTCTCTAACTTTTTTAAGGCAAAGGATGAACCATTTGAATATGAACCAGAGGATACTGAAAATTATGAGTGGGATTGGGACAGCCTTACAAAAGAAAGAAACTTATTTAAATTAACTGATGAACTACAGCGAGAAAAATACATTAGAAGTTTGATAGAGCAGGTAAAGGATGCTTCTACAGAACTGGATAAATTATCTAATGAATATAATATGGTAACGGCTTTTTTGAAAGATATGGAAGAATTGGAAGCCATTCCAAATGAACAGAAAGATGAACTGATGGATTCGGCAAAAAGAATTCTCTATTTTGAAGGCGAAAAGAGGGAATACAATAAAAGAAAAAACCGAATGACAGATTCACAATTTCATAGCATGGAAAGAATAGAAGAAAATATGCCAAAGGCCTATGATGATATGAAACAGGAGGAGGATTATAAGGCACTTATCAGGGAAGATTTAGGAAAACTTGATGGTGAGAAACATGCATATTTTTATAGACAGGCAGAATTGCAAAGAGACATTGCAAACTGTAAGGGAATGGTAACAATCGGAATTTTTGCAATGGTTCTGTGTACGTTTATGTTATTAATTTTACAATTTGGATTTGAAATGAATACAAAAATAGGATATATAACAGTGGTATTTGCCGGAGCTATCGCAATTACTGTTCTGTATTTAAAATATTTAGATTATACCCAAGAGTTAGTTAAGACGCAAAAAGGGATTAACAGAATTATTCTATTACAAAATACAGTTAAAATCCGTTATGTCAATAACACAAATTTACTGGAATATCTCTATATGAAATATAATACAACCAGCGCAAAAGAACTTCTGAGGTTATGGAATTTATACAAGGATGAACGAAAAGAGAGAGAGACAAATGATAAGAATGAGCAGGAACTCTCTTACTACGAGGGGGAATTATTAAAGAAGTTGCGTATGTATCAGCTAAATGATGTATATGCATGGGTACATAATCCACTTGCAATAATGGATCATAATGAGATGGTTGAAATCAGGCATACATATATACAGCGACGCCAGAAATTAAGAACCAGGATGGATTATAATAAGCGCCTTGCAAAGGATGGAGAGAAAGAAATCAAAGAATTTAGCCGTAATTATCCACAATATGCAAAAGAGGTTCTGAACCTTGTCAAGCGATATTAACATCCATTTACAGTTGACAGAAATGATGACTTCTGATACGATATCCATGCTACTCTTTACCATGCTAAACTGATAAAGGGACAGAGAGTAATTATTTGATGAGCTTTTGAGGAGGATAATATTATGAAGAAATTTGTTGCAATTAGTTTGGCGGTTATACTTGCATTTGGTTTAACTGCCTGCGGAGAAACAAAGACGGCAGCTACTTTAGATACAGAAGCAGCTACGGATGTAGAAACTACAGAAAGCACAGTTGCCTCAGAAACAGCAGAAAGAAAAACATTTACAGTCGGATTTGATGCTGAATTTCCACCCTATGGATATATGGATGATAATGGGGAATATGTTGGATTTGATTTAGATCTGGCAAATGAAGTATGCAACCGTCTTGGATGGGAACTTGTAAAACAGCCAATCGACTGGGATTCCAAAGATATGGAATTGTCCTCTGGATCAATTGATTGTATCTGGAATGGTTTTACCATTAACGGAAGAGAAGATGACTATACATGGTCTGTACCATATGTAGATAATAGCCAGGTATTTGTTGTATCTGCGGATTCTGGAATATCAAAAAAAGCAGATCTTGCAGGCAAGACAGTTGGTGTACAGAAAGATTCTTCTGCACTTGCTGCATTAGAAGATGAGGAGAACAAGGAGAACCTTGATTTGGCAGCATCTTTTAAAGATTTAGTTCAGTATTCCGATTACAATATGGGATTTATGGATTTGGAGTCCGGAGCTATTGATGCATTAGCGATTGATATCGGAGTTGCAAATTATCAGATTAACTCTCGTGGTGATCAGTATGTGATTCTTGATGAGCAGTTATCAACAGAACAATATGGTATTGGATTCTTAAAAGGTAATGAAGAATTAAAGAACCAGGTAGAAAGTACTCTGCTTGAGATGGTAGATGACGGAACATTTGCAAAAATAGCAGAAAAATATAAAGACTATGGCCTTGTAGACAGTGTCTGCCTTGGTAAATAGTAAGATTATAGACTATAATAGATAGAAAAGATTAAACTAAGATACTGGGGGCTTTGACAGCACCCCAGTATCTTATGTTAAGAAAGAAATTTTGGAGGAATTTACATGTCTGTATCAATGGTATTATGGCAACTGGGAAGCGGTATGATTGTGTCAGTTGAAATATTTATTCTGACTCTGCTTTTTTCCTTACCTCTCGGACTTATTGTTGCGTTTGGAAGAATGTCAAAAAATGTAATCGTGAAAGGAATTGTAAAAATATACATAGCCATCATGAGAGGCACCCCATTAATGCTTCAACTGATTGTAGTATATTTTGCACCTTTTTATGCCTTTGGTATAAAAATCTCCCAGTCCTATCGTTTTATTGCAGTTATTATTGCTTTCAGTATTAACTATGCAGCATATTTTGCTGAAATTTACAGGGCTGGCATTGAATCGATGCCTGTTGGGCAATATGAGGCGGCCAAGGTACTGGGGTATAGCAAAATACAGACATTTTTCAAAATTATATTTCCACAGGTTGTAAAAAGAATACTTCCTCCGGTAACCAATGAGACCATTACCTTAGTAAAGGACACATCTTTAGCATTTGTTATTGCAGTTGCGGAAATGTTTACCATTGCAAAACAGATAGGTGCTAAAGATACATCTGTAATGCCTTTGATGATTGCAGGAATATTTTATTTTATATTCAATTACATGGTAGCCTTTTTCATGGAATTTCTGGAAAAGAAAACCTCATATTACAGATAGGAGGAACACGGAATGAACTTACTTGAAATTCATAACATGAAAAAAACATTTGACGAGCTTGAGGTCATTACTGATATATCTTTATCAGTAGAAGAGGGTGAAGTGGTATCTATCATTGGTCCTTCAGGTTCAGGAAAGTCAACATTACTTAGATGTGCAACCATGTTAGAAAAAATGGATGGCGGAGAATTGATCTACCTTGGTGAAAAAGCAGCATGGGAAGATACATCGAACGAAAAATGTGTCTACGCATCGAAAGCAGATTTAAGAAGAATACGTAAGAATTTTGGACTGGTATTTCAGAACTTTAATTTATTTCCACATTATACTGTGTTAAAAAATATCATTGATGCTCCTATCAATGTTTTAAAGGTACCCAAAAAGGAAGCGATTGAAAGAGCAGAAAAGTTGTTAGGACAGCTTGGCCTTTCCGATAAGAGGAATGCTTATCCGTATCAGCTATCAGGTGGGCAGCAACAGAGGGTTTCCATTGCTCGCGCACTAGCGCTTCAACCTAAGATTTTGTTCTTTGATGAGCCAACTTCTGCTTTGGATCCGGAGCTGACCGGAGAAGTTTTAAGAGTCATAAAACAGTTGGCAAGTGAGCATATGACCATGATTATCGTTACCCACGAGATGCAGTTTGCAAGAGAATTGTCGGATCGGATTGTATTCATGGAGGGTGGCGTAATAGTAGCTCAAGGAACACCTGATGTAATATTTGCATCAGAAAATGTAAGAGTAAGAGAATTTATTGGAAAATTTGTTGGTTGATTTTGATTATAACGTGAGATATACTTTGCTAGGATACATTAATTTCTAAAAATATGAAAGGTTTGAGGAGAAGCACATGAAGAAATTGGAACAGCTTTATGAAGGCAAGGCAAAGAAAGTTTATGCAACTGATGATCCTGATATTTTGATAGTTGATTACAAAGACGATGCAACAGCATTTAATGGTATTAAAAAAGGAACTATTGTTGGAAAAGGCGTAATAAATAATAAAATGACCAATCATGTATTCAAAATACTTGAATCTAAGGGTGTTCCCACACATTTTATTGAAGAATTAAGTGATCGCGAAACAGCTGTAAAGAAGGTTGAGATTGTTCCTCTTGAGGTAATTATAAGAAATGTTGCAGCCGGTAGCTTCTCAAAGAGATTGGGAGTAGAGGAAGGCACTGTTTTAAAGCAGCCTACCATTGAGTTTAGTTATAAAAATGATGATTTGGGTGATCCATTAATCAATTCCTATTTTGCAGTAGCACTTGGACTTGCCACATGGGAAGAAATAGATACAATTAAGAAGTTTGCTTTTAAGGTTAATGACGTATTGAGAGAATATTTTTTACAGGCAAATATTAAATTAATAGATTTCAAAATTGAATTCGGCCGTTACCATGGTCAGATTATATTAGCAGATGAGACGAGCCCTGATACATGCAGATTATGGGACGTAAATACGAATGAAAAACTTGATAAGGATCGTTTCCGCAGGGATTTAGGAAATGTAGAAGAAGCTTATAATGAAGTTTTCAGTCGTTTAGGATTATAAATTAATAATTTACTATAGAGGGTAGAATGCTCTTTATTGTCAAAGATTACGGGCATTGTGGCTTATCAACAATGCCCGTAATCTGTTGAAATTTGAAGATAAAAGTTTGAACTGCGCACAAACTTGAACCATTAGCTGCTCCTAAAATACAGTCGCAGCATGAGGT
>CAZQTM010000023.1:0-17222 GCA_964595855.1 uncultured Lachnospiraceae bacterium
ATAAATGAAGATGGAGAATATGAATTTACTGTTTCTGATAAAAAGCTAAAACGCTTTCTGGCAGATATTTATGGTAGAAGTAGTATTGCTGATTTAAAATATGAAGAAGAAACTGCTACTGCACAGGAAGTAATGAATTACTTATGTGGCTATTCAAGATATGGGATTGGAGAGTCTTCTGATCCTGAAAATCCGAAAGATTCTTTTGTTGTGGCAAAAGGGTATGCAAAACAAGAGTGCCTAAAGTTAGTTACGATAAGATACGCTATGAGCCTTAATAATTTTCAGAAATATATTCCGACTGTAATTGCGTCAGATGTAAATGAAAAAACGGTTGCCAATATTATGGAGAATTCGGATGATTTGCTTGGGGTATCAATAGCAGAGGACAATATACGTAAGTATAACGATAGTTTATATTTCTCTCAAATCCTTGGCTATACAGGGAAAATATCAGAGGAAGAATTGTATACACTGAATAACCAAAAAGTAACAGATGACAATGAAAATACCATAAAAAAAAGGGACGATTATTTTCTTACAGATATGGTTGGTAAAGCTGGTATAGAGCAGACAATGGAAACATATCTGCAAGGAACTAAGGGATCAGAAACTGTATTTGTAAATAACCTTGGTAAAGTCATTGAAAGTACAAAGCAGGTTGATCCTGTTGCAGGAGATGATGTTTACCTTACGATTGATCATGATTTGCAGGTGGCTACTTATGATATTCTTGAACAGAAATTAGCAGGTATACTTGTAAGCAAAATACAGAATATAAAGGAATATAATCCACCAGAAAGTACACCGGCTAGCAAAAGAATTATCCCAATAGATGATGTTTTTTTTGCATTATTTAATAACAGTATCATAGATATTCGTCACTTTGATAATTCGGATGCCAAAGAAAATGAGAAGGCAGTATACGATGCATTTGTTAGTAAGAAAGAGAGTGTTTTTGAAAGACTGAAAAAAGAAATGGTTGAGACAAAAACACCATATAAAGATTTACCTTCTGAATATCAGATATACCAAAGTTATATTGTTACCATGCTGACAGAAAATGGTGTTTTAAAAGATTTAGAAATAGATAAAGAGGATGAAACTTATATAGCTTGGAAGAAGGATGAAACAATCAGTCTAGGGGAATTTCTGCAATATTGTATCGCAAAAAACTGGATTGATGTTACAAAAATTGACCTAGAAAGCGATTATTCTGATTCGGATGAAGTATTTAACCAGTTAGATGATTATATTATTAAACAACTGGATAAAAGTAATACATTTGCTAAGAAATTATACAAATATATGATTAAGGGTAATAACATAACCGGAAAACAGATTTGCTGCCTTTTACTGGAGCAGGATATTATTTCTATTACAGATGATGATGAAAATAAATTTCTTTCAGGTCAGATTACTCCATTTAATTTTATTATTTATTTAATACAAAATCTTTATCTTACACCGGCACAGTTAGCATTAGATCCTTATTCTGCCTCTGCTGTAATAACAAATATAAAAGGTGAAGTTTTAGCTTTAGTTAGTTACCCCAGCTATGATAATAACAGACTGGCGAACAGTATAGATTCAGATTATTATGCCAGATTGCAAAATGATTTATCAAAACCACTATGGAATTATGCGACACAGCAAAAAACTGCACCGGGTTCTACTTTCAAGATGGTTTCGGCTACAGCCGGTCTGGAAGAAGGAGTAATCACTACAAATTCTACGATTACTTGTAAGGGATATTTTGACAGGTTTTCAGATAAACAATATCATTGCTGGATATATCCGAGTGCACATGGATCTTTAAATGTAAGTGGTGCTATTGAGAATTCATGTAATAGTTTCTTTTATGAGGTAGGATATAAGTTAAGTTTGGTTAATGATAATTATAATGGGGACACCGGATTGGAAAAATTAGCCAAATACGCCGACTTATATGGATTATCTGAAAAATCCGGAATTGAAATTGAAGAATCAGAACCCGAAGTATCAGATGAATACCCCGTTTTGTCTGCAATTGGACAAGGTACAAATAACTTTACGACAGTTGGACTTGCAAGATATGTTACCACTGTAGCCAATAGTGGTACCTGCTATGAATTGAGTTTACTGGATAAGGTTACAGACTCTAATAATAATATGATTATTGATTATACACCAAATATAAGAAATACTGTTGATTTGCCTACTTCTTACTGGGATTCCATTCATACAGGCATGCGAAAAGTAGTAGAAAAAAAATTATATTTTACGAACCTTGGAATTAATGTAGCAGGTAAGACAGGAACTGCACAGGAGAATACAAATCGTGCTAACCATGCATTGTTTGTTAGTTATGCTCCATATGAAAATCCGGAAATCACGATATCGACAAGAATTGCATTTGGATATACATCAGAATATGCTGCAAATCTTACGAGAGATATTTATAAATATTATTTCAAACTAGAAGATGAAGATGAAATAGTAACAGGAACTGCTGCGATACCTGATGCTGCAGCAACAGCTGGTGATTAAGGAGAATTTCTTATGAAAAATCTGGTAGTTATAAAGAGTTATCAAAATGGTATATCGCTTCATATTGAACCGGATGCAGATTTCATAAAAGTGTTGGAAGAGATTGCGGCAAAATTTATGGAAACTAGACACTTTTTTAAAGATGCAAGGGTTGCATTATCAATAGAAGGAAGATTGCTTTCAGTGGAGGAAGAGAAAGAGATCATTCGAGTTATTACAGAAAATTCTGATGTAAAGATTCTCTGCCTTGTAGGTAAAAATGAAGAAACTAACCGCAAATATGTGAAAGCTCTTAAAAGAGTAGAAGAAGAAAAGGAAGAAAATACTGGAAGATTTTACAGAGGAAATTTAAAAGATGGACAAGTATTAGAGACAGAAAGTAGTATCGTTATAATTGGTAATGTAGAAAAAGGAGCTGCAGTTGTTGCAACAAAAGATATTATTGTGATTGGAAGCCTTTTGGGAGAAGCCTATGCAGGCGCAGGAGGGGAAGAAGGTCACTTCATTGTGGCGTTACAAATGGAACCACAAAAATGTAAAATTGGAGACTTAAGATTACGCACCAAAGAGAAAGGATTATGGGGAAGAAAGATGAAAATTCAACCCCAGATTGCATACTGTAAAGATGACCAACTAGTTGTTGAGATAATCACCAAAGAATTGCTGGATGAATTTGTCATATAATTTTCCAGAGGACAAATATTTCAAATCCCGGAGGAACAGGATATGTGTGAAGTAATTGTCGTAACTAGTGGTAAAGGTGGAGTTGGTAAAACAACGACCACTGCGAATGTCGGTACAGGATTAGCAGCCATGGGAAATAAAGTTCTATTAATTGATACTGACATCGGTTTAAGGAACCTTGATGTTGTCATGGGCCTTGAAAATCGTATTGTTTATAACCTTGTAGATGTTGTAGAAGGAAATTGCAGAATAAAACAGGCACTGATTAAAGATAAGAGGTATAATAGCCTATATTTATTGCCATCTGCACAAACAAGAGATAAATCTGCTGTTAATGAGAGCCAGATGAAAAAAATGGTAGAGCATTTAAAAGATCAGTTTGATTATATCATTTTAGACTGCCCGGCAGGAATTGAACAGGGATTTAAGAATGCAATAGCAGGGGCTGATAGAGCTTTTGTTGTTACAACACCAGAAGTTTCTGCAATTCGAGATGCAGACAGAATTGTTGGGCTGCTTGAAGCAAATGAATTCATAAAGATTGATTTAATAATAAATAGAATACGTTATGATATGGTAAGAAGAGGTGATATGATGTCTGCAAATGATGTTGTAGATATTCTTGCCATACCCCTGATTGGTGTAGTACCAGATGATGAAAATGTCGTAATTGCAACGAATCAGGGTGAACCCCTTGTTGGTAGCCAGACATTAGCAGGAAAAGCCTACCAGAATATTTGCTTGAGAGTTCTAGGAAATGATGTTCCTTTTGAAGTGCAGAAATCCTTCTCATTCTTTGCTAAATTTTCTGGAATATTTCATAAAAATTAGGAGGGGTTGATATGTTTGGTTTATTTCATAAAAAGAGTTCAAAACAAGTAGCTAAAGATAGATTAAAGATTTTATTGATATCCGACAGAGTCAGTTGTTCTCCTGAAATGTTGGAACTCATAAAGATGGATATTGCCAAGGTTATATCTAAATATATGAAAATTGATACAAAGAGTATGGAAATACAAATAACAAAGACAGGTGCAAAGGGTAAGATTATGAAAAATCCTTCTCTTTATGCGAATATACCAATTATAGATATGAAAAATTAGAAACATGGAGAGAAAATGTTTAGACAATATAAATTAAAGGCATATAATTTCAAATTAATTATTTTTGTTATTTTATTATCCTGTATTGGATATTTTGCAATTGGTAGTGCAAAAGAATCTGTACAGGAAAAACAACTATATGGTATTATAGCCGGAATACTATTAATGATTGTAATTTCATTGATAGATTATTCTGTTATTTTATATTTCCATTGGTTTATATATGTTATAAATATTGTTCTCTTAGTTGCAGTTCTTATCTTTGGCAATGAGATTAATGGATCCAAAAGATGGATTGAAATTGGTTTTCAATTCCAACCCTCTGAACTTGCTAAAATATTATTGATTTTATTCTTTTCGCAGTTTATTATGAAAAATAAGGAGAAGTTAAATAGTGTCAAGATTCTGGGGTTGTCTGTAATTCTTCTTGGGATTCCTATAGCACTTGTATATAAAGAACCGGATTTATCGACAACCATCATGATTGTCATTACATTCTGTGCTATGCTTTTTATTGGAGGATTGAGTTATAAGATTGTGATTGGTGCATTATGTGCAATTATTCCTGTAGGAATTGCATTCTTTACAATCATCATGCAGCCTGATCAAGTAATTTTAGAGGGATATCAGATTAATAGAATTTTGGCCTGGTTACAACCTGAAAAATATGCCGATTCTACGGCATACCAGCAATTAAATTCGATTACGGCAATTGGTTCGGGGCAATTATTTGGAAAAGGTTTAAATAACAATGTCATTGCCTCTGTAAAAAATGGAAATTTTATTTCAGAACCACAAACCGATTTTATTTATGCAGTCATAGGAGAAGAACTTGGATTTGCAGGTGCAGTTGCAGTCATTGCATTGTTAATATTTGTGGTGGTAGAATGTCTGAAAATTGCCAGAAATTCCAAGGATACGGCAGGAGCAATTATTGCTACAGGTTTAGCATCTTTGATTTGCTTGCAGGGATTTATGAATATATCGGTAGCAACCGGTCTGTTACCAAACACTGGAATTCCCCTACCATTTGTCAGTTATGGTTTGACATCACTAATGAGTCTCTATATTGGAATAGGTGTTGTCCTTAATATTGGTTTGCAGGCTAAAAAATACAAATAGATTAGAAAGAGGTATGATGATGAATATTGCTTTAATTGCACATGATGCAAAGAAAAAATTAATGCAGAATTTTTGTATAGCATATCGCGGAATACTAAGCAAGAATGAATTATATGCTACTGGAACAACAGGAAGATTAATTGAAGAGGTAACAAACCTCTCTATTCATAAATTTTTAGCTGGTCATTTGGGTGGTGAACAACAGATTGGAGCACAGATAGAACATAATCAGATGGACCTGGTTATATTTTTACGTGATCCCTTAACCCCAAAATCACATGAACCGGATGTAAATAATGTTGTTAAATTATGCGATATGCATAATATTCCTCTTGCTACCAATTTAGCATCTGCTGAATTGTTGATAAAGTCGTTAGATCGAGGAGATTTAGAGTGGCGTGAAATGTACAAATAGAAAAATTGCCAGTATAATTTTTACCATAATTTTATTGATACAAATGGTGGGATGTGGGCAACAGAATATACCATTAGCGTATAATCAGAATGAAGGAATCAATCAGGATAATTTATTAGACAGCAAAGTAGACTCATTTGCATCTACCTTATGCGTAAGCGATGAAAATGTTAGCGGAAATTCAAATTTTGAATTAGAGAAAGAATCTGCTGCAGGACTTTTTGATGTTAATGGAAAACAGGTTCTTTATGCGAAGGATATACATGAAAGATTATATCCAGCAAGCTTGACAAAAATAATGACGGCTCTCGTAGCATTAAAATACGGTAATACGGAAGATACCATAACAGCTACAGATAATGTACTAATACAAGAATCAGGAGCACAGTTATGCGGTATTAAGCCGGGAGATAAGCTTACTCTTAATCAGGCATTACATGCATTATTAATAGATTCTGCAAATGATGCAGGTGTTGCAATTGCTGAGCATGTTGGAGGAAGTATTGAGGGATTTGCTGATTTAATGAATAAAGAAGCAGTTTCTATTGGAGCAACCAATAGTCATTTTGTAAATCCTCATGGTTTATCTGACAATGATCATTATGTAACAGTTTATGATATGTACTTAATCATGAATGAAGCGATGAAATATGAATTATTTAACGAAATCATTCATATGGCATCTTACTCGACTGTATATTATGATAAAGATGGTATGGAAAAGGAAATGTCTTTTGAAACAACAAACCAGTTTCTAAAAGGTAATTATAAATCTCCAGAAAAAATTACGGTCATTGGAGGAAAAACTGGGACTACAAATGCTGCAGGTAACTGTTTAATTTTAGTTACCAAAGATACCTCAGGTAATCCATATATATCGGTTATTTTGCGGGCAAGTGAAAGAACGAAATTATATGAAGAAATGATAGAATTATTAAAGGAAATAAACAATTAACGGTTGTTTTTTAGGCTTTAATATTCTATAATAAATTTATCGTAGTAAAGGGTACCGGATTTAAGAAAATTTACTTTAGGAGGGTTACCAATGGTTCAATTAGTTGTAGGCAAAGAAGGAAAAGGAAAGACAAAACATCTACTAGATAAAGTAAATGAGGAAATCAAGAAAGCTGCAGGTAACATCGTATATTTAGACAGAAGTACAAAGCACATGTTCGAGCTAAACAATAAAGTTCGATTAATTAATGTACAAGATTATGATTTTGAAAATAGTTCAGAGTTTATTGGTTTTATTTATGGTATTATCTCACAAGATCACGATATGCAACAGATGTACATAGATGGCATCATGAAAGTTGCAAAGCTGGATAAAAGTGATATAACAAGTATGGTTAAAAAATTAGAAAATATCAGTACTACATTTAATTTTGATTTGTTTTTAAGTATCTCCGCAGATGTGAATGATTTAGATGAAGAAATCAAAAAAAATGTTATTGTTGCTCTTTAATGTTTGATTAGACATAAAGCCTCGGAAGGTGGTTCCGAGGCTTTCTTTTAAGTAGCTATTGGGAGGTAAAAATTGTCCAATCAGAATTCAAATAATATTAGAAAATATAGAAAACCGCTTAATATTAATCTTGGCATGATTTTCTTCATGGTAATAATGATATACATAATTATTTGTATATTTATGTACTTTTCTACCAAGCATGTAGTAGGGTATCAGGTTAAGTCAGGATCTCTTTCTGTTGCAAATGTATATGAAGGAATTGCATTACGGGATGAAACTTTAATCACAAGTGATTTTTCCGGATATATTAACTATTATGCCAGAGAAGGCGAAAAAGTAGGATGTAACAACATTGTGTGTTCCATTGATGAGACCGGACAATTACAGGACATGCTGCTAAAGCAGAGCAATGATAATGAAAATATATTAAGTGAGAAAGATTTATCTGAGATAAAAAGTGAAATTATAAATTATTCGAATACGTTTGATAATAAGGTATATGCGAATACTTACGATTTTAAATTTGCTATACAAGGAAATGTTTTAAAGTTTACAAACAGAAATTTGCTTAATAACTTATCGGATATTAATAAACAAAGTAATAATGGACTAATTAATTTGTGTAATGCTCCTGCTTCGGGTATTGTAATTTATTCCAAAGATGGTTTTGAGGATTCTAAAACTGAAGAAGTCAATGAATCTTGGTTTGAAAAAGAAAATTATAAAAAGGAGCAATTAATCGATAATGAAATAGTTGAAAAAGGAGATCCAATATATAAGCTGTCAACAGAAGAAAACTGGTGTATTTTAATACCGGTTGAGAGTAATAGAGCGCAGGAGTTATTGGATGAACAATATGTAAAGATTAAGTTTTTAAAGAATCAATATGAATCATGGGCAAAGGTTGAAGTTATTAAAGGGACAGATAATAATACATATGTGAAACTTGATTTAAATAATTCGATGCTTACTTTTTCTACAGATCGTTATATTGATATTGAATTGATTACAGATGCTGAAAATGGATTAAAAGTACCTAATTCTGCAATTGTTGAAAGAGAATTTTTCCTTATACCGACTTCTTATGTAACGAAAGGAGGTAATGGAAATGATTTGGGCGTTATGAGAGAAACTTATAATGAAGATGGCAGTATGCTTCCTGAATTTGTTCCCATTACGATTTATAATGAGAAAGAAGGGGAATATTATATTGATGATTCTGCATTAAGAATTGGTGATAATATTGATATGCCTGATTCAACTGATAAATATACTATTTCTAAGTCAGGAACATTGATAGGCGTATATAATATAAATAAAGGATATGCTGATTTTAAACAGATTCAAATATTAAATCAGAATGAAGAATATTCAATCATAAAGTCAAATACGGATTATGGATTAGTTACGTATGATTATATTGTATTAGATGCTGCCAGTGTGGATGAGGATGAATTTATTTATCAATAGATAAGAGGATTAAAATGATAAAAGAAAATTTGAAATTAGTTCTTAATAAAATGGATCAAGCATGTATACATGGTAATCGCTCAATGGATGATGTACATTTAATCGCAGTTAGTAAAACGAAACCAGTCACTTTATTGCAACAAGCGTATGATGAGGGAATTCGTGACTTTGGAGAAAATAAAGTACAAGAATTAACTCAGAAATATGAAGAGATGCCAAAGGATATTCGCTGGCATATGATAGGCCATTTACAGACAAATAAGGTGAAATATATAGCTGATAAAGTTTATATGATTCATAGTGTGGATTCTGTAAAACTTGCCGAGGAAATAAGCAGGCAGGCTACTAAAGTTTCAAGAATCATACCGGTACTCATTGAGGTAAATATTGCCTGTGAAGAAACAAAGTTTGGAGTAAATATAAATGATTGCGAAAAACTAATTTTAGAAATTTGTCATTTGCCGGGCATTAAAGTTAGCGGTTTAATGGCAATTGCTCCTTTTACTGAAAATCCTGAGGATAATAGGAAATATTTTACTACATTAAAACAATTATCTGTTGACATAACACAAAAAAACATTGATAATGTGTGTATGGACATACTGTCTATGGGAATGACAGGTGATTATGAAGTTGCATTAGAAGAAGGCGCAACGTATGTCAGAGTTGGTACTGGAATCTTTGGCGAACGAAATTATACAATTTCCAAATAATGAAATATAAGGAGATTCATAAAATGGGGTTTATGGATGCATTCTTAAATGTAATGAAACTCAATGATGAAAATGAGGAAGAGATTTATGACGATGATGATTATCTGGATGATGAGGATGTAAAAGAGGCAAAACCAGCTAAGGGTGTCGTTAATAAAAATGAAGCATCTTCAGAAGATAAAAAAATAAATAATAATAAAGTTACCCAAATGCGTCAACAAAGGAAAGTTATAGGTAGTGGAATGGAAGTATGTGTAATAAAACCAACTACAGTTGAAGACGCAAGAGAGATTACCGAAACATTATTAGCAAACAGAACGGTTGTACTAAATATGGAGGGACTTGATGTTGATATTGCACAACGTATTATAGACTTTACATCTGGTTCCTGTTATGCAATCAGTGGTAATTTACAGAAGATTTCACATTACATATTTATTATTACACCTGCAAGTGTTGATATATCAGGAGATTTTCAAGAGATATTAAGTGGTTCTTTTGATGTACCATCTTTTAACAATTAGGATAAGCATTCTACTTCCTGCCTACGTTTGGTAGGAAGTATTTTTTTGTCGTCAATATTAAAGTAGGAGTATATGAGTTATGAGTAATAGAATAACAGTAAATTCAATAAAAGAAGATTATGATATCGTACTAGAAAATAGTTTTAATTCTTTAAAAGATGAATTAGAATCAAATTCTTTTATGAATAAAAAAGTTTGTATTATATCGGATGATAATGTTTTCCCGCTTTATGGAAAAGAAATAAAAGAAATTGTGTCATCCTTAGATAATGAAGTGTTTCATTTTGTAATAAAAAATGGAGAAGAATTCAAGAATCTTGAAACAGTACAAAATATATATGATTATTTAATAAAAGAAAAAATTAACCGTAGTGATTTCTTAATAGCATTAGGTGGAGGCGTTGTGGGTGATATTACAGGGTATGTAGCTGCAACATATCTTCGTGGAATTGACTTCATTCAAATTCCAACCACTTTATTAGCGCAGGTTGATAGCAGTATCGGCGGTAAAACAGGTGTCGATTTTAAAGAATACAAAAACATGATAGGTGCATTTAAAATGCCCAGACTCGTTTATTCAAATTTAAATACATTAAAAACTCTGGAAGAAAGACAGTTCTGTAGTGGATTTGCTGAAGCTATGAAATCTGCAATTATAAAAAATTCCATTTATTATGAATGGTTAATAGATAATATGTATGAGATAATTGAACGAGATAGTAAAACTTTAGAGGAACTGGTATTTCAATCTTGCAATATAAAAAAAGCTATTGTTGAAATAGATCCGTATGAACAAGGTGACAGAGCTCTACTAAATTTAGGTCATACAATTGGTCATGCAATAGAGAAAGCAAAAAATTTCACACTATATCATGGAGAATGTGTTGCACTTGGATGTGTAGCTGCAGCATATATTTCATGGAAAAAAGAAATGCTTTCAATGGAAGAATATTATGAAATCAGAGACATGTTTGTACCATTTAATCTGCCAATCAGTGTGGATGATATTGATCCTAAAGAGATTCTTCAATTAACCAAGAACGATAAAAAGATGGATTCTAGGGGAATAAAATTTATATTGATTAAAAAGATTGGTAAAGCTGTAATTGACAGAACAGTAACAGACGAAGAAATTATAAATGCGGTAAAGGAGATTCTTTATAAAGATGAAATGGAATAATAAAAAGAGTATACATTTAATAATTGATATTATGTTATTAGGAATTCTAATCTTTGTTGATCAATTTACAAAATATCAAGCCGTTAAATATTTAAAGGATAAGCCTGCAAAAGTATTAATTAATAGGGTATTTGAACTTAACTATCTTGAAAATAGAGGTGCTGCTTTTGGTATGTTCCAGAATCAGAAAATACTATTCGTAATAATTGCTATTTTTATGTTATTCGCAGTAGGATATGTCCTTTTTAAAATGCCAATGACAAGAAAATATAAATTTTTAGAATTTATTCTTGTGTTTATTTCAGCTGGTGCAATCGGAAATATGATAGATAGGGTAAGGATAAGTTATGTAGTTGATTTTTTCTATTTTATTTTAATAAATTTCCCTATATTTAATGTGGCGGATATATATGTTTCTGTTTCCTGCGTAATACTTGCCATTCTTATTCTTTTCTATTATAAAGAAGAGGATTTTGCATTTCTTACAAGAAGGAAGATTAAGGAATCTTAATAATGAAAGAATTTCATTTTGAAGTGAATGAAGAGAATGATGGAGAACGTATTGATAAAGAATTAAGCGATTTATTGGGAGATCTTGTATCAAGATCATATTTACAAAGAATTATGAAGGAGAATACAGTTCTTGTAAATGATAATACTGTTAAATCAAATTACCGTTTAAAGTCAGGAGATATCATTAAGGGAACGATACCTGAAAGTGTGGAACCTCAAATAGAGCCACAGAATATTCCACTTGATATACTTTATGAAGATGAAGATGTTATAGTTATTAATAAACCCAAAGGCATGGTTGTACATCCGGCTTCTGGTCATTATGAAAATACTCTTGTAAATGCATTATTATATCATTGTAAGGATTCTTTATCAGGAATTAATGGAATATTAAGACCGGGTATTGTTCATAGAATAGATAAAAATACGACCGGATCGGTAATCGCCTGCAAAAACGATTATGCGCATCAAAAAATTGCAGGGCAATTAAAAGAACATACCATCGTTCGCAGATATCGTGCCATTTGTTACGGTGTGATAAAAGAAGATGATGGAACAGTAGATGCACCAATTGGAAGAAGCGAAGATGACAGAAAAAAGATGGCAATCAACTATAAAAATGGTAAGGATGCCATCACACATTACAAAGTATTGCAACGTTTTAAAGAATATACTTATATAGAATGTAAACTGGAAACAGGGCGTACTCATCAGATTCGAGTACATATGGCTTCTATTGGACATCCACTACTTGGAGATGACTTATATACGAAAAGAAAATGTCCCTTTACATTAGAAGGACAAACATTACATGCATATATTCTCGGATTCAAACATCCAAAATATGATAAATATATAGAGACTTTGGCACCATTACCAGAATATTTTGAGAAACTGCTTTCTATTTTGTCGAAATGACATTAAGAAGGCAGTTTTTATTGTTTTTTAATACTTTTTATGATAAAATTAATAAATATTACCGAAATAAAGCATTAAAGTTGTAAAGCAAAAAAACATATACAGGAGTTTACATGGAATCAAACCAATATTTAGATCGTTTACTATTAAGATATTCTGGGACATTTAATATATATAAGCCATATAGAATTGCAGAGACAGAATTTTCAGCGTATGGATATTTTTATAATCATATTGAAAAATATGTTCTTACGCGTGATGCAAATTTGTGGACATCTGATAGTTATGAACATATACTTTTTATAGAAACTGATAATGTTTCAATTGATAACATTGAGAAAATCAGTACAATAATTACAGACTACATGGAACCTGAAATGGTACGCAAAGGAGAAAAATATCCTGAAAAAAATCATATGTACAGTTATTTATCAGTAATTTTTATATCTAAACATAAACCAGATAAAAAGGTAATACAAACAATCAAACATTTTAATTACGATAAAGGATATCTTTTTAACATGAGAGGATATTCACAGGCGCAGTTAGGTCTTGTCTGTATGGATGATGAGAGTATTTTTACAAATCGTACAGGAAGAAAGAAGAAGACTGTTTTACGAGAAGTTTTTAAAGAGGTAAAAGAAAATAAAATAGGCTTTGACGAAATGTGTGAAAAACAGAGTATTCAGACAAATAAACAATAAATAGTATTTTCTTTACATATAATTAATAATCAGGTTTGACCTGTTATTATAGGATTCTCACAAACAAAAAAATAGGAGGGATTTATTGTGAGTGCAATATTATTAATTTTAGTTGCCATCGTACTTTTCGTAGTTTCATACATGACATACGGTAAGTATTTGGCAAAAACATGGGGCTTAGATGCTTCCAAAGAAACACCTGCTCATACTATGACAGATGGTGTTGACTATGTTCCAGCAAAGGCGCCGGTATTAATGGGACACCACTTTTCGTCTATCGCTGGTGCAGGACCTATTAATGGACCTATTCAGGCTGCATTTTTTGGTTGGGTTCCAGTATTTCTGTGGATTGTAATTGGCGGTATTTTCTTTGGCGCTGTACAGGATTTTGGTTCCATTTTTGTATCTATTCGTCATAAAGGAATGTCACTTGGCGAAGTTATTGAAGAGAACATTGGACACAAATGTAAAGTTCTATTTACAGTATTTGCATGGCTAGTATTGATTCTAGTTGTTGCTGCTTTTGCAGATATTGTTGCTGCATCCTTTACAATTGCTGATCCTACTGTTAGCATGGCTAACGGCTCAGTAGCAACTGCTTCAGTATTATTTATTCCTCTTGCTATTGGATTTGGCTTCTTTGTATACAGAAAGAATGCACCACTTATGTTATCAACAATTATTGGTGTAATTGTTCTTGCAGCATGTATTGTTATTGGACTTTTATGTCCAATCAATATGCCTAAGGCTTTCTGGTTAGCTTTTGTATTTATTTATATTATGATTGCTTCTGTAACACCTGTTTGGATTCTGTTACAGCCAAGAGATTACTTAAGCAGTTTCTTACTTTATTTTATGATTGCAGCTGCTGTTATTGGTATTGTATTGTCTAATCCTACTGTTACAACACCTGCATTTGTTGGATTTAAGGTTGGTAATAGTTATATGTTCCCTATCTTATTCATTACAGTAGCATGTGGTGCTGTATCTGGTTTCCATTCATTAATTGGATCTGGTACAACAGCTAAACAGCTTGATAGTGAAAAAGATGCATTACTAATTGGTTATGGTTCTATGTTAATTGAATGTTTACTTGCAGTTGTTTCTTTGATTGCAATCGGTGTTGTTTCAGCAGATGGAGCTATTCCAGAAGGTATGGCATCACCAACAGTTGTTTTTGCATCTGCAATTAGTGGATTCTTTGCAAATATCGGATTTGGTAAAACAGCTGTTACTGCTACATATACCATCATTGCTTTAGCAGTTTCTGCTTTCTGCTTAACAAGTCTTGATACAGCAACCAGACTTGGAAGATTCATGTTCCAGGAACTTTTTGCTGGTAAGGATGGAAAGAAAAATATTCTGAATAACATGTATGTTGCTACTGCAATTACAGCTTTATTTGGATTTATTCTATGCCTTGCTGGATATAAAAATGTTTGGCCTTTGTTTGGTGCATGTAACCAGATGGTAGCAGTACCTGCATTCCTTGCAATTGCAGTTTATTTAGCTAGAAAGGGCAAAAATAACAAGATGTTATATTTCCCTATGATATTCATGTTATGTGCAACACTTACTTCATTAGTTTTAACATTTAAGAATAATGTAATGAATTTAGTAGGTGGTGAAGGTACTATCTTAAAAGAAGGATTACAGTGTATTATTATTGTTCCAATTGTAGTATGTGCAATCATTCTTGTAATTGATGGTGCAAAAGTATTATTCCAGGTTGAGAAAGAAAACAAAGCTAAGAAGAATGCTTAATATTATTTTTATTATTAATATATTTTATTAAACTGGCGGTGTCTAAAATAGACACCGCCTAACAATTTTTATTGAAAATATAAAGTTGTTTGTACGATGTAATAGAATGGAAACTTCAACAAATAAAAACAGGTTTTACAAAGGAGAGAATATGACAGAAAAACACTTGCTTAGAACTAATAAAATCATGTTTGTAACACATCTTATTTCTACCATTTTTATTGCTTTTGGAATATTATCAATGGTATTTGCAACTGGACTTTTTCAATTACAAAGTATCCTTCCTCTAATTATCTCATTAATCGTATTGGCAGGATCAATTATTATGTATATTAAATATCGTGATCAAGATAAATATTATTATTATTTATCTATTTCATTCTTAATTGTGTATGTTTTTATTCTGTTTTCAATACCAACTAGTAATAGTACTTATCCATATATGATACCAATATTACTCATACTTATTTTAACAATGAATTCTAAACTTGTTTATACTGTAAGTATTTCTTTCTTAATTCTTAATATTGTAAAGGCTATAACATTGGTAATCTATTCGTCGTTTGCAAGTATAGAATTTTCTATGGTTGAAATTATTATTTCTATTCTTGTTACATCAGGTTGTGTTCTTGGTGTGGGAATTTTAAAGAAATTCATGAATGAAACCATAAATGATGTGAAGCAATCCTCTACTAAAAATGAAGAAATTTCAAAAAAAATAATTGATGTTGCAAGTAGTATTAATGCGGATATGGCAGATGTAGAAAAAAATCTAAATACATTTGAAACCTCATTTAGTAGTATGAGTCTGGCAATGAAAGACGTTTCCTCCAGTATTTTGTCTAATACAGAAGAGATAACAAAGCAGACTGGGGAAACTCAGGCTATACAAAATGTTATTGTTAATACAAATGAGAAAACGAAATTAATACTTGATACCACCAATCAAACGAAAGACAGTATTGGGCAAGGTGTTCAGGTGATGCAGAATCTTTATAATCATGTTGAAACAGCAATACAATCAGGCGATACTATGAAAAATTCTGCCATTCGTCTTCAGGAGAACTCAGAAAAAGTAAGAAATATAACAGATATGATTTTAAGCATTTCTAATAAGACCAACCTGTTAGCATTAAATGCATCAATTGAAGCTGCACGTGCAGGTGAAGCTGGAAAAGGATTTGCTGTTGTTGCGGAAGAAATTCGTAATTTAGCAGAGCAAACTAAAACTGCAACTAATAATATTAGTGGAATCCTTGATTCACTTGCAGGAGATGCTGAAGAGGTGGTTCAGAAAATAGATGAAAATGTGTCTATTTCAAGTAAAGAAAAAGAATTTGCTACTGATGCCAATAAACGTTTTAATGATGTAAACCAGGCTATTGATGTATTACATCATGAACTTACTGAAGTGAATAATATGATGCAGCAAATTGCGTCTGCGAATAATAATATAGTAGATAGTGTCAGCACATTATCAGCAAGTAGTGAGGAGATTAGTGCTAGTACAGAGGAGGCTTCTGCTATGAGTGACTGTAATTCTGAACTGTTAGGTAACTTTATGAAATCTATCAATAACATAGCGGATAAGATGGAGAATTTGAAATAATAATGCTTCCTTTTATTGTATTGTCTTTCAGAATTTTGTATAATATATACATATTTATTACATGATTTATTAATATATATTTAATTAACAGAATAAAGAAAGAAGGGTTGGCTATGAATACAATAATCACAATAGCAAGACAATTCGGATCAGCAGGCAGGGAGATAGGAGAGAAAGTAGCAGATCATTTTAAGATCAAGTGCTATGATAAAGAATTACTTACAAGAGCTGCAAAAGAAAGTGGTTTCTGCGAAGAAATGATTGAAAGCCATGATGAAAGACCAACGAATTCATTTTTATATAATTTAGTTATGGATACATACTCTTTTGGATACAACGCCTCATCATTTATGGATATGCCAATCAGCCATAAGATTTTTTTAGCTCAATTTGATACGATTAAGAAGATTGCGAGTGAAGGCCCTTGTGTAATTGTTGGAAGATGTGCAGATTATGCTTTAGGAGATTATAAAAACTGTATCAATATTTATATTTATGCTGATGAA
>CAZQTM010000024.1:0-16978 GCA_964595855.1 uncultured Lachnospiraceae bacterium
TGATTCACTCATTGCTTCATCTTTATTATATCCAAGGCAAACCTCTTCAAAGTTGGTTGCTCGAACTTTTGCATCCTGTTCACGTACAGGAACTTTTTTTAATACGTCCATTTTCTTTTTCCTTTCAGCCTTTAGTTGTTACAGTTACCGCATCCACCATGGTGGGTAGCTCCTTCTTTATCCTTTAAAAAAGCTCTTCCCTCTTCTGATTTATACAATTGCTGACGTTTCATAGCTTCATCAAAATTAACAAGATGACCATCAAATTCAGGCCCATCAACACAAGCAAATTTTATTTCATTTCCAACGGTAACACGACATGCTCCACACATTCCGGTTCCATCTACCATGATTGGATTAAGACTTACAATTGTATGAATTCCTAGTTCCTTTGTCAGTTTGCAGACAAACTTCATCATAATCATTGGACCAATCGCAACACACAGATCATACTTATTTCCTTCGTTAACCAGATCCTCTATTGTTTTTGTTACCATTCCACTTCTACCATATGAACCATCATCTGTAGTTACATAAAGATTTCCGGCTGCGGCTTCCATTTCTTTTTCTAATATTAATAAATCCTTTGTTTTTGAGCCAATAATAACATCTGCCATAATTCCATGTTCATGTAACCATTTAACTTGTGGATATACAGGAGCTGTACCTACACCACCTGCAACAAATAATATTTTCTTTTCCTTTAACTCATCAATTGATTCTTCAACTAATTCTGATGCACGGCCAAGAGGTCCCACTACATCATGGAATGAATCACCTGTTTTCAGTTTTGCCATTTGTATTGTTGCATCTCCTACAGACTGAAAAACTAGAGTTACAGTACCCTTTTCTCTATCATAATCACAGATTGTGAGAGGTATTCTTTCGCTGTCTTTATCTGTTCTCACAATCAGAAACTGACCAGGATTACATTTCTTAGCTACTCTTGAAGCTTCCACTTCCATTAGGTAAATATTTGTTGTTAATTCTTCTGCCCTAATAATTTTATACATAATATCCTCCTGCTTCATCTTTGACTTTAGTGTGTTAAAGTCACTTTTTATATATTATTAAAAATAACAATAAAAATCAATAGTAATTAAAAAAAAACGAAAAATAGTTCTTTCTATTATATTGGCTCGATAAAATAACTACCATCCTCATTTTTTGTTGCCTTATAGACACGACCTTCCATTACATCAACAGCATAGACATTACCAGTCATGTTTCTCGATGAATTTCCATCTTGATAATATTCATAAATAAAATAGAGGGTTTTATCATCAATAAAACGCAGACAATTATAAACATATATATTTATCCCGCTCATAGTAGCAAGGTGTCCTTCTGCATCTAACAAATGATTAACCTGTACTAATCGGTATCTAACATTATTAATGGCATCTTGAGGTCCAAAATTAGATTCAATATTTAAATTGTATTCTCGCTTTACAACATCGCCTGAAACACCTTCACTACTAATGGTTATAAATTTATAGTTACTATCACCAATCGGCATTGGTATTGGTTCACCATATATTGAGCTATCCTGGGTTGGGGCAGAACCGTCTGTTGTATAATAGACATTACAACCTTCAGGAACTTCTATTGTTATTAACTGAGGCTTATCATATGTACCATCACCTGGCGATATTATTGGATTATCAGGTATTTGAGGCTTTATATTATATACCTTTTGTACAACATTACTACAGATTCCATAATCATTAATATAGATGGCTTTCACCGTATAATCCCCTTTTTTTAGAAATATTGGGGCTGTATAAATAAAACTGCCTGTACCAGGAGTCGACCCATCCAGGGTATAATATATTTTACCAAAAGATGGTCCTATTAATTTCAGTGGAATTACTTCATCATAACTTCCACCCTCATAATTAAAGCCGGGGTCTATAGCCATATAACTTTGGAAATTATTTTTTATATTTTCGTCTGATATTCCTATCAATAAATTATTAATTGTATTATATTCACCGAGTCTGTCATACAGTAAAATTAAGTGCTCGTATGCCTGTTCATTATGTTCATCTATTTTTATTAGTTTTAAGTATGTTTCTTCCGCTTTTTTGTCTTCCCCCATCTTTAGATAACAGTCAGCAAGTTGAAAATAGTAATTTATCTCCGTATTATCTATTTCTAATGCTTTTTTATAATACTCTGCAGCTTCGGCATAGTGTTTATTATCATATTCTTCTACTGCTTTGTTGCTTTGAATCTCTGCTGAATTATTTTTATAAGAATTAATTTCGAAAATAATAACGGGAATCAAAATAAGGATGATAAAGCAAATAACGATAAGTGTTACATTTCTCTTATTGATTAAACTACTTTTGCCGTTCTTCTTACTATCAGTTTTTTCTTTCTCATCAAAATCAGACGGTGATACTTCCTTAGCCACCGTCGACAATGTTTCTTTTATGCTGTTTTCAATTTCAGGGTCAAAATCCGGAACCATGTGGATTTCCTCACCACAGAATTCACAATACATATTACCCTTATTAAGTTCGTTTCCACATTTTGGACATTTCATAAACAGCATCACCCCAAATTAAAATAAACCAGTAATATTCCCATCTTCATTTACATCAATGTTATATGCTGCAGGTTTCTTAGGTAATCCTGGCATCGTCATAACATTTCCTGTTAGTGCAACCACAAATCCGGCACCCGCCGATACATAAACTTCTCGAACGGTTATATTAAAGCCTGAAGGCCTTCCTAGCTTCTCTGGATCATCTGATAATGAATACTGTGTTTTTGCCATACATATTGGCAGATCTCCATAAGTAAGTTCTTCCAGCTTCTTTATCTGCTTTTCAGCATTGCTACTATAATTTACAGCATCAGCACCATAAACCTCTTTTGCAATAATGCTAATTTTCTCTTTTATAGGAAGTTTTTCATCATATAATGGGCTGAAATTACTCTTTTTATTTTCTAACGTATTTAATACCATTTCAGCCAATGCAAATCCGCCTTTGCTTCCTTTTTCCCATACCTCAGATAATGCAAAATCACAATCTCTTTCTTTACAAAAGTTCTCTACAAATTCAACTTCTTCTTTGGAATCCGTAACAAAAGAATTTAATGTGACGATTACCGGTACACCATATTTTTTGATATTCTCAATATGTTTTTCCAAATTAACAATACCCTTTTTCAGTGCTGAAAGATTGGGTTCTTTTAATTCATTTTTACTAATACCACCATTATATTTAAGCGCTCTCACTGTTGCAACTAATACAACAGCATCAGGCTTTAATCCTGCTATCCTGCACTTAATATCAAAAAACTTTTCTGCCCCTAAATCCGCACCAAAACCGGCCTCCGTAATTACATAATCTGCCATTTTAAGTGCTGTCTTTGTAGCTCTTACTGAATTACAGCCATGTGCAATATTGGCAAATGGACCTCCATGTACCAAAGCCGGTGTATGTTCCAAAGTCTGGATTAAATTAGGTTTTAGGGCATCCTTTAATAACGCTGCCATAGAGCCAACTGCTTTTAGTTGTTCTGCTGTTACTGGATTACCTTCATAATCGTATGCTACTACTATTCTTGATAAACGCTTTTTTAAATCATCCATATCACTTGCAAGACATAAGATTGCCATGATTTCTGATGCAACAGTAATAACAAAATGATCTTCCCTAACGGTTCCATCTGTTTTACTTCCTAGACCAACAACTATATTTCTTAACACTCTATCATTCATATCAAGACATCTTTTCCATACTATTTGTCTTGTATCAATATGCAATTCATTTCCCTGTTGAATATGATTGTCTAAAATAGCGGCTAAAAGATTGTTTGCTGAAGTAATGGCATGAAAATCACCAGTAAAATGAAGATTTAAATCCTCCATTGGTACAACCTGAGCATACCCGCCACCGGCTGCTCCACCTTTAATGCCAAAGCATGGACCTAACGATGGCTCTCTTAATGCGATGATTGATTTTTTACCTAATTTTCCGAAAGCCTGACCAAGTCCTACCGTAGTTGTGGTCTTACCTTCTCCGGCAGGTGTTGGATTGATTGCAGTAACCAGAATCAGTTTACCATCTTTGTTATTCTCTATTCTTTTGATGTACTCATCTGATATCTTTGCTTTATATTTTCCATATAACTCAATCTCATCTTTCGTTAATCCAATTTCTCCAGCAATCTTTTCAATTGGCTCCAATATTGCCCCCTGGGCAATTTCTATATCTGATATCATCATCCGTCTCCTCATAATTTGTAAGTTTATAGATATTCTTCAATATACTGTTCAAACTGCTCAATACTCATGAGTACTTTTCTTGGTTTTGTTCCCTCTTCTTCTCCAACAACACCTGCTTCAGCAAGTTGGTCCATAATTCTGGCAGCACGATTAAAACCAATTTTAAACACGCGCTGTAACATACCAATCGATGCTTTTTCCTTTTCAATTATGAATTTACCCGCTTCAACAAAATATTGGTCTCTCTCATTCTCTGCGTCAAGCACTCCTGAAGAACCTGAGCCTGAACTTCCACTGCCAATACTCTTTATTTTTTCTTCAACATCCTCGCTATATGTATTTCCAAGCATCTGATTTTTTAGGAAATCGACTACATTTGAAACCTCATTATCCGATACAAATGCTCCTTGTATTCTTGCTGGCTTCGGATAACCCTGTGGATAGAATAACATATCTCCCTTTCCTAAAAGTTTTTCTGCACCATTCATATCTAAAATCGTTCTGGAATCAACCCCGCTAGATACAGCGAATGCAACACGGCTTGGCATATTGGCCTTTATAAGTCCAGTAATAACATCTACCGAAGGTCTTTGTGTTGCGATAATTAAATGTATACCAGCTGCCCTGGCTAACTGTGCTAAACGACAAATCGATTCTTCTACTTCTTGTGCAGCAACCATCATCAAATCAGCTAATTCGTCTACAATAATAACAATCTGTGGCATCTTCTCAGGCGATTGTGGGTCATTTCTATCCTTCATAATCTGAACTTGCTTATTATAGCCTTTTAAATCTCGTACATTCATGTCTGCAAATTTTTTATATCGTTCCGTCATTTCTGCAACTCCCCAATGTAGCGCTCCTGCTGCTTTCTTTGGATCAGTTACAACCGGTATTAATAAGTGAGGAATACCATTATAGACACTCAATTCTACAACTTTTGGATCAACCATGATCATCTTAACATCATCCGGATGTGCTTTAAATAAAATACTCATAATGATTGTATTAATACAAACAGATTTGCCGGATCCAGTAGCACCTGCGATTAACATATGTGGCATCTTCGCAATATCTGATACTACTACATGTCCACTTATGTCCTTACCAACAGCAAAAGTAATATTAGAATTAAAGTCTTTGAATTCTTTGCTTTCAAATAATTCTCTTAATGAAACAGCGCTATTTTCTTTGTTCGGTACTTCAATACCAACAGCGGCTTTTCCCGGTATTGGAGCTTCTATACGAATATCTGTTGCTGCCAGATTTAATTTAATATCATCCGACAATCCTACAATTTTACTAACCTTAACACCTGTTTCTGGTTGAAGTTCATATCTTGTTACTGTAGGTCCCTGACTAATATCTGTAATAGTAACCTTTACGCCAAAATTATTAAGTGTCTGCTGTAAGCGAAGTGCAGTCTCTTTTAACTGCCTTGTAGATATCCCAGCGCCATCTTTTTCAATCTTTTTTAAGCAAGACAACGGTGGAAAATTATATTTCTTTTTGATTTGAATCTTTGTTTTTCTTATATCCTCCTGTATGTTAGAAGCATCATTATTTGCAACTGGTTTTGGCTTCGATACTCCCTCAATTTTAGGAAGCACCATTCTTTCTGTTTCTGTCTGAATTACAGGTTCACTTTCTTCTTCGCTATGTAATGAGAATGAGCCATCATTCTCATCATGACTTTGATTGGTAGAATGTATCTTGATGTTTTCCAGTTCATCAAATGCTCCTGTATTTCTTGCTACCATTTTAACCTTCTCTACTTCATCAGGTAAATCATGCACTGTAATTTCATGAATATCATCTCTGTAAAGTTCACCTTTATTGTTTTCTTTTATCATAGTATCCATCATAACGCCGGAAACTTTTCTATTCATTCTAAGAATTCTATCTGCATCCTGCGATGTCTCAATAGATTCTCTCTCTAAATTTTGTTCTGTTTTCTTTCTGTTGTTTTCCTCACGTCGTTTTAATAGTAAATCACGTCTATATTCAGCATCTTCTTTAGCCGTTGAATAAACCTTCTGACTACCTTCTTTAACACCTTTTATCAGTGATTTTCCCGTGATAATAACAATACAAATAAGCATTATAACAATAAGCACAAGTATCGTGCCTGCCATATCAAGAAAATGGTACATCAAATAGGCTAAGGAACCCGCTATAATTCCACCACCTAATTTATTATCAGCACTATATTGATATATTTCTAATAAGGAGTATGTCTCCAAATTTTTAAGAACACCACACCCAATTTCTAAAATTACTCCAACCATAATAAATAGAACGATTGAAGAAACCAGCTTAATAATTGCCATTGTATTTCCCTGATTTGATATTCCAAAAGCCATGGCAATAAATACAAAAACAGGTGCAACATATCCGGTAAGTCCAAAAATACCAAACATAACCTTGCTTACAGAATCTCCTATAGGGCCAATAATTCCAAAATTGCATAAAAATAAGAGAACACCTATTGCAAATACAAATATAAGTAATATTTCATTGCTAAGGATATGTTCCTCTTCTGTTCTTTTCTGATTTTTTCTATTGGTACTCTTTCTTTTTGTGGATGTTTTTCTTTTGCCTGAACCCTTTGACATAATTACCTCCATTATTGATCATACAAAATTAGAATAATTATATCACAAATTAGACTTTGGTTCATCCTTTTTCCCTACCATATCATAGATTTTTTTCATTGCTTCTTTTATTCCGCCTACCTCATCAATAATGCCTTCCCTTACTGCATTCTCACCAACAAGTATTGAGCCTACATCTTTTGTAAGAAAACCTGTCTCCAGCATTAATTCCTCATATCTTTCCTGTTTAATATCGCAATGAGTACACACGAAACTTACAATTCTGTTCTGAATCTGTTTAAAATATTCAAAAGTCTGTGATACCCCAATAACCATTCCATTCATTCTGACTGGATGAATAACCATAGTACCAGTTGGTACAATAAATGAATAATCACTGCTCACAGCAATTGGTACACCAATAGAATGACTTCCACCAAGAACTAATGTTACTGTTGGCTTGCTTAAGGATGCTATCATCTCTGCAATTGCAAGTCCAGCCTCTACATCTCCGCCCATCGTATTAATAAGAATAAGAAGACCCTCTATTTCTTCACTATCTTCAATCGTGGCTAATTGTGGGATGATATGTTCATATTTTGTTGTTTTTGAGTTATTACCCAAAACATCATGTCCTTCAATTTCCCCAATAATAGTCATTAAATAGATACGCTTGTTTCTGTTATTTTCATTAAGGATGGCCTGACCACTTTCTTTTATTCTATCATCTTTTTGTTCCTGTTTATTTACTTTATCATCATCATTATTTGAATTTCCCATTTTTCTAACCTTTCTAATATAAATAAAAGACTTATTCGAGTTTGGTGTATCACCTCGTATAAGTCTTTTATAGTTTTTAGCAATATTTAAATTTTTATACTTCAGATATCAAATTCAGATTTATCATCTGTCACATCAAAATCAAAATGCATCTGTTCGTCATTTGGATTAAATCCATAATCCATTTGTTTTTTTTCATGTTTTTTAGGTAATGGGAGTGGATTCTCTATGTATTTTATTTCCTTTTTTGAAGCTTTGTCTTCTTGAATAATTGTATCTGAATCTTCTTCATTTTCCAGAATATCTAGCATTTCTTCATTGACATTATCTTTAAAATAAGACACAAATTCCTCCAGACTTTCTTCATTATCTTCTTTCTTCTCCATATTTGTTAAATCTTTTACCTTTTCGCTTGTCAAAAATAAATTTCTTAACCCCGTTCCTGCAACAATTAAAAAGCAGTCAGTAAGAACATAGAAATAACTTTCCACTTCATTATTATGAAAACAATATAATAAAATAACTGCAACTATGGCAATTAATATAAAAATATGCGCTTCATCATGAGATGTCTTGAAAAACATTACAATATAGCAAATACATAGGGCAAACACTATAATCAAATAACTGTAATTAACATATTTCTCCATGACAGACAGCTGAAATTCAATTTGAAATCTATGCTCTATAAAGTTTGTTATGTATGTAATGATATCTGTTCCTTTATTACATGCAGTAATAATTACAGGTAATATAAATCCAATTACTTCAAATAAAATAACAAGAACTATATTAATTATTTTTCTGATATTTTTAAAATCAGATATTATACATAATATGATAGGTATTAAAATAATGGATGCAAAAAAATTATCATAATAAAAGAAATATCCAATAACAAATGATAAGAAAATGGAATATAATTCTCTTACTTTAAATTTTTCAAGTATCCCCTTATATAAGGATAGTAACCATAGTAAAAAAGTGAAAACAAAAAATATTAGTGATAGAATATTTACTTCCACAATATTTTTAAAAAAGATAGGAAGTATTGTAAATCCAACACAAGATATAATTGCTGCAAATCTTCCTGAAATTTTTCTTACAGCAATATAGTTTAAAATTAATGAGAAAAACTGAAGTATCATCTGTAATGATACAACGGCAATGCTTCGATTTCCTAAGAATCTACAAAATACAGATAAAATGGCAGTATAGATTTCATCCATACTGTTTATTGTGAGATTTACTGTTCCATTCATCAGAATCATTGCATTCTGGAAATAAGGAGAATCTTTTATAGCACTTTCATTGATTGCCGGAGTAAGAACAACTCTAATAAGAAAAAATAGTATAACAATAAGCAGAAAGCCAATTAATGCTACAATCTTTTCTCTTTTTTCATTATGATTATTATGTATCTGAGCAAAAAACCACTCTAATAAGCATACAAATGAAATTAATACAACTGCACATACTGCTACAATCAAACCACTTTCTTTAAAGTCAAAGATTCCAAAAGAATGCAGGTATGATGTAAAAGAAAAATAAAACAGTAATGCTAAAGAACAAGAAAACAGGAACCACAACAGATAACTAAACCAGGTCTTCCTTACTTTCATATTCCTCTCCCATCATTAAATCATTCACTAATATATTTAATTGCTTGTTCTAAATCCCTAATAATGTCATTTACATTTTCTATGCCAACCGATAAACGAATTAAATCGGGTGCAACTCCAGATTCTCTTAACTGTTCATCTGACATTTGACGGTGAGTATGACTAGCTGGATGCAATACGCAGGTCCTTGCATCTGCTACATGTGTAACAATTGCTGCAAGTTTCAAATGATCCATCATATCACCGGCAGCTTTTCTGCCTCCCTTTAATCCAAAGGAAATAACGCCACAGCTTCCATTTTGTAAATATTTTTGTGATAACTCATAATATTTATTGCTTTTAAGTCCAGGATAATTTACCCACGCAACTTTATTATTATTCTCTAAAAATGTTGCAACCTTTAAAGCATTTTCACAGTGTCTCTCTACACGTAACGGTAATGTTTCAAGACCAATATTTAATAGAAAGGCATTCATTGGGGACTGGATTGAGCCTAAATCTCTCATTATTTGTGCTGTCCCTTTTTGTATGTATGCCATCTTACCAAATTTCTCTGCATATATAATTCCATGATATGATTCATCTGGTGTACATAGACCTTTAAATTTTTCCGGATATTTCATCCAATCAAAATTACCTGAATCGACGATAGCTCCACCTACTGTCATTCCATGTCCATCCATATATTTTGTAGTTGAATGTGTAACAATATCTGCTCCCCATTTAAAAGGGTTACAATTAATTGGAGTAGCAAATGTATTATCTACAATTAAAGGTACTTGATGGTCATGTGCTGCATTAGCAAATTTTTCTATATCTAATACAACCATAGCGGGGTTCGCAATTGTTTCCGCAAAAACACACTTTGTATTAGATTTGAATGCTTTTGATAATGTCTCAATATCATCATCGGGGTCTACAACGGTACATTCAATTCCCATCTTTTTCATTGTTACTGTTACTAAATTGAAAGTACCACCATAAACAGTAGAGGATAAAACGATATGATCTCCTGCTTCACAGATATTAAAAATAGCATAATAATTTGCTGCCTGTCCTGATGAAGTAAGCATTGCTGCGACTCCACCCTCAAGTTCACAAATTTTCTTAGCTACATAATCATTGGTTGGATTCTGTAATCTTGTGTAAAAATAGCCTTCTGCTTCAAGATCAAATAGTTTTCCCATCTGTTCTGAAGAATCATATTTAAAAGTTGTACTTTGGTAGATTGGTAAAATTCTAGGTTCACCATTTTTTGGTTTCCAGCCAGACTGTATACATATCGTCTCTTTTTCGTAATTGTCACTCATCATTCATACCCCTTTGATTTAATTGAGGATTTTACTCATCCCAGTTTGTATAAACAGCCTGTACATCATCATCATCATCCAGGATGTCAAGAATTCTCTGAATATTGTTTATGGATGCCTCATCAGACACTTCAACATAATTTTGTGGAATCATTGTAACTTCACAGGAAGCAAGTTCAATTTTATTATCTCTTAAGGCTTTCTCAACATTTTCTAAAGTGTCTGGTGAAGTAATGATTTCAAAACTATCGTCTTCTTCTGAAAAATCTTCTGCTCCGGCATCCAATGCGATCATCATAAGGTCATCAGATTCCAAATCATATGTTTCTTTATCAATAATAATCTGTCCCTTTTCATCAAACATAAATGATACACATCCGGGAGTTCCGATGCTACCCTGTCCCTTCGTAAATGCACTTCTTACGTTTGCAGCTGTACGATTTTTATTATCTGTCAGTGTATTTACAATGATAGCTATTCCATTGGGGCCATATCCTTCATATGTAATATATTCGTAATTAACATTCCCGGCATCTCCAGCCGCTTTCTTAATTCCTCTATCAATGGTATCATTTGGCATATTGTTTGCTTTTGCTTTAGCGACAATCTGAGCGAGTTTAAAATTATTACTAAGATCTGGTCCTCCCTCTTTTACTGCAACAGCAATTTCTCTACCAAGAATTGTAAAGATTTTACCTTTTGCTGCGTCATTTCTTTCCTTCTTATGCTTAATATTTGCAAATTTTGAATGTCCCGACATCTTGCTACTATCTCCTTTATTCTTCTTTTTCTAAATTCTCCTGTTGTAAATAATCTTTGTTTTCCTTGTTTTCTTTCTGCAATCTTGTGACTAAAACTCGGTTAATCATTTTGTTTTCGACTGATAATACTTTAAAATTATATCCATCAATTGTGATATCAAAACGTTCCTTCTTATCTGGAATCTTTTCCATCTTTGATATAAGGAACCCATTAATTGTCTCAAAAACATCTTCATGAAATGAGATATGGAAACTTTCTTCTAGTTCTTCTAAAGGTGTGATTCCTTCAATGATATACTTGTTTTTACCTTTTTCTTCAATATGACCTTCTTCTACATCATATTCGTCCATAAGATTACCAACAATTTCTTCCAGAATATCCTCCATGGCAATTAATCCGGAGGTCTGTCCATATTCATCCATAACAATAACCATCTGAAGTTTTGTAGATTGCATAGTTCTAAAAAGCAAATCTATTTTTCTTGTTTCCGGAATAAATTTTGCCTCTCTTAACAATCCTTCAATTTCTCCAACTGATTTTTTACAATTACTCTTCTGGTTTCTAATTCGAAGAGCATCCTTTAAATGCAGTACTCCGATGATATGATCTAAATTTCCCTCGTATACTGGAAATCTCGAGTTATTTTCACTTAACATAAAAGTAATCGCATCCTCTAACTTAAGGGAGGCATCAATAGCAATTACATTACTTCTATGTGTCATGATATCCTGAGCTTTTTTATCACCAAACTCAAAAATGTTTGTTATCATCTCAGCTTCACTTGCTTCTATATAACCCTGTTCGTGTCCTTCATTTACCATAGAAATTATCTCATCTTCGGCGTCATTTTGAGCTGATTTCTTTTCTCTCCATAAAGTCAGGATACGTTCTGATATGTATAAAAGAATATCAATTGTAATTAAAATGATACAAACAATCATTGTGGCTAACGACACGCCATCATCCATTTCTTAAACTCCTTACAAAAAGTTATCTTATAAAATATAACATTTTGTACTATAAACGTCAATAATCGCCTATGTTGTTAATTCGAGACTTATTTTTAACGCTTCATTAACCTTATCCATAATATCTTTATCAAGATGACAAACCCTGTCTTTTAGTCTCTTTTTATCAATTGTACGTAACTGCTCTAATAATATTACGGAATCTTTTACAATTTCATATTGGTCACTATTTAGTTCTACATGCGTAGGCAGTTTTGCCTTATTCATTTTCGATGTAATAGCTGCACAAATTACAGTTGGTGAATGTTTATTACCTACATCGTTCTGTATAATTAATACAGGTCTAATGCCGCCTTGCTCAGAACCGATCACCGGTCGCAAATCGGCATAATAAATATCTCCTCTTTTCACAATTTCACATCCTTCTTACAATTTGGCTGTTAGTTATCCGATTGTACTCACAGTATTGCCAAATTATCGAAGGGTATTCCATTATACTAATTTTTCTATTGAAACATCTTTAAAGTAATCTTTTGCATAAACCTCTTTTCCATTCCGAATGAATAATCTCGGAATTCTCTTTCCAAGGTCACAGGCCAACTCATAATTAAAACGTAAAGAAAGTCTTCCCAATTCTTCCATTGTTATTTTTTCCTCTCCATCATTACCAATTAGAATTACCTTGTCATTTTCATTTACTCCTTCAATATCCGTAATATCAACCATAAACTGGTCCATACATACTCTACCTACAATCGGAGCCTTTTTCCCATTAATTAACACATATCCCTTTCCAGATAAAGTTCTTGGATAACCATCACCATATCCAACTGGAATGGTAGCAATTGTGGTTTTTCTCTTGGTAACAAATGTTCCTCCATAACTAACTGGCGTTCCCTCGTTTACTGTCTTAATATATACGATATGGCTTTCTAAGGATAATGCCGGTCGTAATTTTACAATATCTTTTCTCACTTCATCTGAAGGCCATAAACCATATATTGTAATTCCTGCCCTTACAAGATTATCGTTTGACTCATTCATTCCAATAATTCCAGCACTGTTTAAACAATGTATCGTTGGAAATTTATATCCACATTCCTTCTCACATTCTGCTACAAAAGCATGAAAATTGTTCATCTGTTCATATGCATTTGTTGTATCTGTTTCATCTGCTCTTGCAAAATGAGTGAAAATTCCTTCCACTTTTATGTTGGATAATGAAAGTGCTTTTTTTACAAATTCTTTTCCCTTCACATCAGGATGAACACCTATTCTTGTCATACCAGTATCCACTTTTATATGCACTTTACAAATTTTATTTTGTTTCACGGCTTCCAAATTAAGTGCTTCAATCACATCATCCTTGAATACCGTTGATTGTATATCATTTTCCACTATTTCCTGATAGGAATATGGAAATGTATAACCTAAAATTAGAATGGGTTTTTGAACTCCTCCCTCTTTTAACTGCATTGCTTCTTCAGCTGTTGCTACAGTATACCCGAATACATAATCCTTTTTTTCCATTTCCCATGCAATTGGCAAAGCACCATGACCATAGCCATCTGCCTTAATTGTAAGAAACATTTTTGTATCTTTAGAAAGATTCTTTTTCATTTCATTCAGATTGTTTTCAATTGAATCTAAATCTATTTTTGCACATACTCTTTCATAATGTTTCATCTTGTGTTCCTCCTGTTTATTGCATAATATTATAGTATTGGCTTATGATATCACTGGCTAAACAATAAGAATGATTCCACTCTCTTGAAGCCATCTCTCCTGCAATTCCATGTATATAAACAGCCATGCATGAAGCATAAAATGCGAAATCCATTTTACATGCTTCCAGCTCTTCCTTTATATGTTCTTTCTTACTGTATTGTGCGACAAAAGATGCAATAAGTCCAGTTAATATATCTCCACTACCGGCCTTTGCCAAAACATCATTCCCCGAAAGATTTAAATAATATGGTTTTCCTTGTGAGTAACAAATAGTTTGAAAATCTTTCAGTACCAATACAGCATGCATTTTTTTCGTAAATTCATCGCATCTTTCAAGACGTTCTTTCTTGATTACTTCAATTTCAGAATGAATCAGGTTTGAAAATTCTTTTAAATGTGGTGTAAAAATTAAAGTTTTACGAGTATTTTCATGCTCTTGTAATGTTTCTAATTTATGAAATAATTCTGTATTTACAGCGAGTATGGAAAGTGCATCTGCGTCTAATATGACAGGTTTTTTGCATTGATTAATTACTTCATTAACTATATATTCTGCAATATCATCTTTTCCCATGCCAGGGCCCATTGCAATACAATCACACCATTCCATTTGATCCTGAAGTTTTTCTTTTATATCTTGTATAGTCTCATATGAATGAATCATTGCTTCTGGTATTATTTCGAGTATCGCATTTTTATTACCAGATTCAGTTAATATACTCACCATACCACAACCACTGTTCAAAGCTGACTTTGCTGATAAAATACAAGCACCACCCATATCATTTCTTCCGGCTATAATCAATACTTTTCCAAATGTTCCTTTATTACCTTTCGGATCTCTTCCTAAATCAATCTTATGACTAGAATCTATATTACCATAATACGTAAACATTTTTGGTTTGGTTCCGAAAAATGATAATTCATTAATACCAATTTTTTCTTTATATATGGTTCCCGAAAATTCTCTCCCTCTCTCAAGGCAGAGACCTCTTTTTATAAAGCCAAATGTTATGGTTTCATCTGCTTTAAATGCTGTTCCTAATATTTTTCCACTAGTAGCATCAATTCCGGACGGAATATCAATACTTACCTTATATGCACGTTTCCTATTTAATGTGTTAATTATATCTAAATTTCTTCCTGTGATATTCCTGTTAAGTCCAATACCAAAAATACCATCAATAATTACTTCATATTCTTGATCTGGTAATTCATAATATACTGGTATGCCATATTTAATCGCAATCTCTTTTTGTAGTTTCAGAGGTTCATTCGTATTATCGTTATCTTGCAAGACTACAATATCTACTTCTATTCCATATTCCTTTAGAATTCTGGCACATGCAACAGCATCAGCTCCGTTATTGCCACCTCCTGCAACAGCCAGAACTTTTCCTTCACCTGTAATACTATTTAGATATTGATACACATGCATTGCAACCGAAATTGCCGCTCTTTCCATTAACACAAGTTGTGGAATGTTAATTCTTTGAATTGTATTCGTATCATATTCTTTCATTTCAGCGGCTGTTACAAGAAATTCCTTAACCATTTATTTCTCCATTCACGTAAACGTAAAGCCTTGAAGAATCTTCTTCAAGGCTGGGTACTATTTATTTTCTTTTCCCGTTTTAATATTTTTTTCCATCGGATTATATTTCATATCAAATATATCTATTACATCAGCACCAAAAATATCATGCATATAGGAATACAAATTGTGACTTTCTATTTCCATTTGCTGCTTTCTGACAACATTCTTTTTTAGCTCTATTCTTATATTTTGAATCCATTGCGTAATTTCTATGATATCTTTTTCATTCTGATGCAACGTGTGATAACAAATCTCCATCGTCTGAAGCATCAGTTCATTATTAATTTCATTTATTTTCCTTGGCAAATCCAATAATTCCTCTTGATAATTACTGAGTTTTTCATTACATTCATTGATTAATCTTCTGTTTTCTTCTATCTTCTTTTCTGAAGCTTTATCATCTTCCTCCATTATGGTTACGATCTCATCCATCATTTTCTTTTTTAGTTTTTTAATATCTTTCGATTCTGTATTACATTTACCCTGGCGCCTTAATAATTCATTCAGCCGGCTTTCATTCTGCTCAACCTCTTGGGGTTTATTAACCTTAATAAATATCTGATGCCATTTATTGTCAAGAGTTACAATAGGGATACGTTTTCCAATAATGGCAGGCCTGTATTTTTCATCAATTCTTGACATACCCTATCCCTTCTTTCATATTATCTATTATCCTCTAGGCGGTTAATGTTATATGATAATCTCATTAAGCTATCAGATAGATGTACATTTTCTACTAATACTTCATCTGGAACGTTTAAATCAATGTGAGCAAAATTCCATATTGCTTTTATTCCACATGAAGTTAATTGCTCAGCTACTTGAACTGCACATAATTTAGGAATTGTTAACACTGCAATATCTACGTTATTTTCTTTCACAAAAGAAGGCATATTCTCCATTGGTTCAACTAAAATGTTCTTAATCTTTTTCCCTACTAAATGCGGATTAATATCAAAAATACCCTTAAAAATAAAACCTCTTTTTTCAAAATTCATATAATTAGCGAGTGCCTGTCCTAAATTGCCTGCACCAATGATAATTAAATGATGTTCCTTATTAAGACCTAAAATTTTTGCAATTTCAATATATAGATATTCAACATTATAGCCATATCCCTGTTGACCAAATCCTCCAAAATTATTAAAATCCTGACGAATCTGAGAAGCAGTAACCCTCATAAGTTTACTCAATTCCTGTGAGGATATTCTCTCAACACCCTCGTCCTTTAATTCCCCTAAGTATCTAAAATAACGTGGTAATCGGGTAATTACAGCCTGTGATATTTCCTTTTCATCCACAATCTTCATCCTCCACCAATATATAGTATAATTATAGTAGACTGTTAAAATAATGTCAAATAATTGACATACC
>CAZQTM010000025.1:0-6333 GCA_964595855.1 uncultured Lachnospiraceae bacterium
TATATGGTATCAATTAATGTGCGATATTTAAAATGATGTTTATGATATAAACTGATTTGAACATGCTATAATGTACAATAGTATGAGTGGGAGATGATACATATGGCTCGTAAAGAAATGATTACAAAGGATATGCTAATTAATACTGCTTTTTTGATGGCCAAAAAAGAAGGCCTTATTAATGTTACTGCCAGAAAGTTGGCAGCAAAGGTTGGCTGTTCAACACAGCCAATATTTCGAATATATGAGAATATGGACGACTTATGGAAAGAAATATTTTATAAATCCATTTCATACTTTTCGTTTTACTATAATAGGTATCCAAAGCTCAAAAATGAGCCATTTGTTAATTTGGGATTAGCCTATATACAGTTTGCAAGAGAAGAAAAGGAATTGTTTAGGATCTTATTTTTATCAGATCAACGATATGATAAAAGTATGTACGAGATATTAAATGGTGAAAAGGGTATTATTGCCACTGAGATTACAAAGGCTAAGGACAATGGCTGCAAGAATACAGGAGACTTGTTTACCAAAATGTGGATATTTATTCATGGCGCAGCGTGTATGACGATTACCGGGGATTATGATTTAGATGAAATTGAGACTGCAAATTTATTAATTTCTACATATAGTTCTTTCTTATAATTTGGGTGGGGGAATAAAAAATTGGAAAACAATAATGATGTGATTAAGGTAATTGACGATAAATATAACAAAATGAGCAAGGGACATAAAGCAATTGCCAGGTATATAAAAGAACATTATGATCAGGCAGTATTCATGACAGCAGCAAAAATAGGGGGAGAACTTAAGGTAAGTGAGTCAACAGTGGTTCGTTTTGCATCAGGACTGGGATATGACGGATACCCTGAATTTCAAAAAAAACTAGCTGACTGGGTAAAAAATAAGCTTAATGTAGTACAAAGGGTAGGCGCAAAATATGGACATAGTACGCAGTCAGAAATACTGGATTCAGTTTTAAATGGTGATATTGAAAAAATAAGTGACACGTTACATAATATTGACTCTGCTGCATTTGAAGCAGCCGTTGATGTAATACTACAAGCAAAAACAATTTACTTAGTTGGAATTAGAAGCTGCGAACCACTGGCAGAATTCTTAAGTTTCTATTTGAATATGGTTCGTGGGAATGTTATTCTACTCAAGACTACAAGTGTAAGTGAAATGTTTGAACAGATGATTCGCATTGATGAAAAAGATGCTGTAATTGGTATAAGTTTTCCGAGATACTCAATGAGAACGTTAAAAGCAATGGAATTTGCAAATGATAGGAATGCAAAGGTTATTTCTATTACGGATACCGTGCATTCTCCTATGTGCTTATATTCATCCTGCAATCTGTTTGCCAAAAGTGATATGGTTTCTATTGTTGATTCGTTAGTAGCTCCTTTGAGTGTAATTAATGCACTGGTGGTAGCATTATGTTTAAAAGTTCCAGATGAAGTGAAAAATAATCTTGAAACGTTGGAACAGACATGGAATAATTATCAGGTTTATCTAAATGATGAGATTAACTTTATTGATGAAGAACCGATGTTGGATTATTCACTTGTAAAGAATATGGATGAAAATGGAGATAGTGAATGACGACTTGTTTTGTTATAGGTGGTGGTGCAGCTGGAATGTTGGCGGCTATTCAAGCATCATCAAAAGGACTTCATGTTGAATTATTTGAAAAGAATGAGAAACTCGGCAAGAAAATTTTTATTACTGGAAAAGGCAGATGCAATGTAACGAATGATTGTCCCCCAGAAGAGTTTTTTGAAAATATTGTTACGAATCAAAAATTTATGTATAGTTCCTTCTATTCATTTGATAATCAAGCCATGATAAGTATGTTGGAAAATGCAGGATGTCATATAAAGATAGAAAGAGGTAACCGCGTGTTCCCTCAAACAGATCATTCTTCGGATGTTATTAAAACACTACAGGTGTTATTAAAACAAAATGATGTAATGATACATCTAAATTCGCCTGTAGATTCCTTATTAACAAGTGATGGTTCTATTAATGGTATCAGGTTAAAATCTGGTGAAAAGAAGTACTGTGATTATGTTGTTCTTGCAACAGGGGGAAGCTCTTATCCATCAACGGGTTCAACTGGAGATGGTTATCGTATGGCTATGGATGTAGGACATACAATAACGGAAATAAAACCAGCACTCGTTCCTTTCGTGGTTAAAGAAGAATGGTGCAAATCTTTACAGGGCTTATCTCTAAAAAATATTGCGATTTCTATTTATGATAATAAAAAGAATATATATAATGGGTTTGGGGAATTCCTTTTTACCCATTTCGGAGTAAGCGGCCCTCTTGTCTTAAGCGCCAGCAGCTATTATAGCAAATATGCATTCAATAGAGAACTAAAATTAAATCTAGATTTAAAACCTGCTTTATCGGAAGAACAATTAGATAGTCGAATTTTACGTGATTTTGATGAATACAAGAATAAACAATTCAAAAATTCACTTGGAAAATTACTTCCTTCCAAATTAATTCCGGTTATTATTACATTATCGGAAATATCTCCTGAAAAGGAGGTAAATATGATAACAAAAGAGGAAAGAAAGCAATTAGTTTACTGCATAAAAAATATGAACATGACGATATGCGGCGTACGTCCTTTAAGTGAAGCTATAATTACACAGGGAGGTATCAAAGTAAAAGAAGTCAATCCATCAACAATGGAGTCTAAAGTAATAAACAATTTATATTTTGCCGGTGAGATTCTTGATGTAGATGCACTTACTGGTGGGTTTAATTTACAAATTGCATGGTCTACAGGATATCTTGCAGGCAATAGCATAGTGGAAGGTGATAAAAGATGAGTTTAAATATAGCAATAGACGGACCTGCTGGAGCAGGAAAAAGTACAATAGCAAAAAAGATAGCAAAAAAGTTATCATATATTTATGTGGATACCGGTGCAATGTATAGGGCTATGGCACTATATTTTATACGTAATAAAATAACACCCGATAACATAGAGATGATTAACCAAAAATGTAAGGATGCAGATATTACAATTGAGTATTTGAATGGTGAACAGATTGTATTATTGAATGGGGAGAATGTGAATGGTTTCATTCGAAGTGAAGAAGTAGGAAACATGGCATCAGCTACTTCGGTTAATCCGAATGTTCGAAAAAAACTTGTTGAATTACAACAAAAACTTGCATCACTTAATGATGTGGTCATGGATGGACGTGATATTGGTACTTGTGTTTTACCTGATGCAAAGGTGAAAATATATTTGACAGCAAGCAGTAAGGTACGGGCTGAAAGAAGATTTCTAGAATTAAGCGAAAAAGGTATTGCTGCAGATTTGAAGAAAATTGAGGCTGATATAATTGAACGTGATGAACGTGATATGACAAGAAGCATCTCTCCACTAAGAAAAGCAGATGATGCTATATTAGTAGATTCTTCAATAATGAATATTAATCAAGTTGTCGATCATATTCTCAATATTGTAAATGAAAATGTAGAAGATTAGTCGAGTAGGCAGCAATCATTACCAATAATATTATGCTAGATGGAAGGATAAGAATGGAAATAAGATTGGCAAAGAGCGCAGGATTTTGTTTTGGCGTTGAAAAAGCAATGGAAAAGGTTTATGAACAACTTGAAAAAAATTGCGGTGAAAAAATATATACATTTGGTCCAATTATTCATAACCAAGAAGTTGTGAGAGAATTGGAATCAAAAGGTATACAGGTTATAGAGTCAGTAGAAGAATTAAATGAATTGAAAAAAGGTAATATTATTATTCGTTCTCATGGAATATCGAAAGAAGTTAATGATTTGATGAATCAGAGTCGATTTACACTTATTGATGCGACCTGTCCTTTTGTTAAAAGAATTCATAATATCGTCCAAAAAGAGAGCCAAAATGGGAGAAGAATCATTATTATTGGAAATGATGGACATCCCGAGGTGGAAGGCATTAAGGGGTGGTGTTTGAATAATCCCGTTGTCATAGGATCGCAGGAAGAAGCAAACAACTTTATATGTGGTGTGAATGAGGTGCTTTGTGTTGTTTCACAAACGACATTTAACTACAATAATTTTAAAGATATAGTTGAAATTTTCCAAAAAAAAGGTTATGATATTAATGTTGTGAATACTATCTGTAATGCTACGGAGGAGCGGCAGAAGGAAGCAAAAGAAATTTCTGCCGAAGCAGATGTAATGATAGTAATAGGCGATACTCACAGTTCCAATTCGAAAAAATTATATGAAATATGTAAAAAAGAATGTGAGAATACGCATTTTATACAGACACTAGATGACTTGAATTTAGAACTGCCTAAATCTGTTCGACTGGTGGGTATTACTGCCGGGGCATCGACCCCAAATAATATTATTGAGGAGGTTCAAAATTATGTCAGAATTAACTTTTGAACAAATGTTAGAAGAATCATTCAAAACAATCCATCAGGGAGAGGTAGTTTGGGGTACAGTTATTGATGTTAAGCCGGAAGAAATCATTCTTAATATTGGCTATAAATCAGATGGTATTTTAACAAGAAACGAATACACAAACGAATCAAATGTCGATTTAACTACGCTTGCAAAAGTGGGCGACAAGATGGAAGTTAAAATCTTAAAAGTAAATGACGGTGAAGGACAGGTTCTTTTGACATATAAAAGACTCGCTGCTGAAAAGGGAAATAAGAAGATTGAAGAAGCATTTAACAATCAGGAAGTATTAACCGCTAAAGTTTCACAAGTACTTGACGGTGGTATTTGTGTTGTTGTTGATGAAGTCAGAATCTTTATACCGGCTAGTCTTGTTTCCGATACTTATGAAAAGGATTTATCTAAATATTCAGGACAGGAAATTAAGTTTGTCGTAACAGAATATAATCCTAAGAGAAGAAGATACATCGGAAATAGAAAGATGCTTTTGACCGCAGAAAAAGCAGAATTACAAAAAGAATTATATGCAAAAATAAAAGAAGGTGACATAGTAGAAGGAACAGTTAAGAATGTAACAGATTTTGGTGCATTTATTGACTTAGGTGGAGCTGATGGCTTACTTCATATTTCTGAGATGTCATGGGGAAGAGTAGAGAACCCTAAAAAAGTATTTAAAGTTGGAGATAAAGTCAAAGTTCTTATTAAAGAAATCGCAGGTAATAAGATAGCACTTTCCATGAAGTTTGAAAATGAGAACCCTTGGAAAGACTCTGAAGTTAAATATGCTGTTGGTAATATTGTGACCGGCAAGGTTGCTAGAATGGCTGACTTTGGTGCATTTATAGAGTTAGAAAATGGTGTAGATGCATTATTACATGTTTCACAGATTTCAAAGGAACATATTGAAAAGCCATCTGATGTTTTAAAAATCGGCGATGAAATTACTGCAAAAGTTGTTGATTTTAATCAGAATGAAAAGAAAATCAGTTTAAGTATAAAATCTATGTTAGAACCTGAAGAAGAGAAAACAGAAGAAGACGCAGATGTTGTTTCTGTTAACATAGATGAAGTGATTGCTGAGAATACTGCAGAATAGGATAAAATCATGGTTTATGATTATGAGTATTTTACTGGCGAAGTTTTAAAACTAACGCAGATAGATTTGAGTGCTTATAAACAAAATCAGATGAAGAGAAGAATAGATGCACTGATTGCCAAACGTAAGATATCGGATTATCAACAGTATATAAGTGCTTTAAAATCAGATCAGATTTTATATAACGAATTTGTTGATTACATCACAATTAATGTATCTGAATTTTACAGAAACCCGGAACAATGGAGATTCCTTACTAATATCGTTATACCTGGTTTAATTAAGGATTTTGGCAAAGATATAAAAATCTGGAGTGCAGCCTGTTCAACAGGTGATGAACCATATTCTTTAGTTATGGCATTCTCTGAATATTTACCATTAAGCAATATTAAGATATTTGCTACTGATATTAATGATCAGATTATTGAGAAAGCAAAAATAGGCTTATATTGTGAAAAAAGTATTCAATCTGTACCTGATAAATATAAAAGAGAATATTTTACAAAGAATGGGAACTATTATCAAATATCTGATAAAATAAAAGCATGTGTTACCTTTAAGGAACAAAACTTATTAAAAGATAAATATCCAAGTAACTGCAACTTAATTGTATGTAGAAATGTACTGATTTATTTCACCGAAGAGGCTAAAGATGAAGTTTTTGAAAAGTTCTATGAATCGCTGTCGCAAAAAGGTGTTTTATTTATTGGAAGTACAGAACAGATATTAAAGTATAGGGAAATTGGATATAACAGATTAGAATCATTTTTTTATAAAAAGTAACTCCGATG
>CAZQTM010000025.1:6433-16115 GCA_964595855.1 uncultured Lachnospiraceae bacterium
CGGTTGGTTTTCAAATCTTCTGTTAATTCAAAGAATAGATTACAGGATTTGTAATCACGTTTAAAAAACGGTTCAAATATATAGTCCCATTGTGGGAGATATGTTGAAAATTTTCTTGTATAGCATGTTGATGCACTTGCTTGTTCGCGAAATGACCGATCAACATAAGTGGCAACGGATTTATGAATTGCCATATCTTCTTCAGGAAGATAAAAGTAATCTTTATAAGATTCATAGAAATATTTCATTTCTTCCTGATATACGGGAACCTTTAAGATACCGCCATCATCTTTTGCTGAAAAGTAACAGTCATTGGCATGAAAAGAAATCGGTTTTGGAAGGGAAAAAGGAAAGGAAAGGGAAAGTAGTAATTCCTTTTTCTTTTCATTATTAATATCTTTATAGGTATTACACTGAACTTTCTTAACTTCAATTTTTTCTTGAAATAACTCTGAATATTTTAGTATTTGTATTATAGAAAGCATATCAGAAACATCATCAAAGTTATGCTGAAGAAGTACCTTGAGAGCATCATCATCCCTGCTCTTACAATATTCTTTATATACATTTATTAATTCGCCACCCTGATAGGGGTCAACTCTTGAAATTCCTAAAAAGGCTTCAATTGTTTTTTGCTTACAATTAGATAATTTTAAAATATAACGATATGGAAAAATTCGTTTATAGAGATCAATGCCATTAAAATTCTCAAAGTTTAGATCAAGATTATACAATTCACATCGTTTCAAAATAAAAGGAAGATCAAATTTGTTCCCATTAAAGTGAATAAGTGTTTTATAACTTGATATAAAAACAATGAATTGTCGTAGGATAAGTACTTCTTCCATTTCGGATTCAGCAAACCATTGCTCACATATCCAATTATTATTTCTAAAATAACTGCAGCCAATAAGATAAATCATGGAGGTATTTGCACTTAGTCCGGTTGTTTCAATATCAAGAAACAGAATTTCGTCTTTATTACCTAATTTATCAAGCGGATAATTTATTTTTGTATTATTAATGACTTTTTTATAATTCTTCATATTTTTGACACTACTCCTTTTTGCGAATAAAAATACTTTAATGCAATTTTATCATATTCTTATCATAATTGGTTAAAAATCAGTAGTATTTTATGTCAAAAAATAGTATATTTATAAAGTACTATTTAAATAGAATGTATTATTTGTATTTATAGAAAGAGGGACAGACAATGGCAAAATTGACTTTTATGGGGGGGATACATTCTTATGATGGCAAGGATTTATCTAAGGATAAACCAATTAAAAATGTATTGCCAAAGGGAGACTTAGTATATCCATTATCCCAGCATATAGGGGCACCTGCAGTTGCAATTGTAAAGAAAGGTGATCATGTCTTAAGAGGACAAAAAATTGCTGAAGCAGGTGGATATGTGTCAGCGCCAATTTATGCAACGGTATCTGGTACAGTTAAGGGAATTGAGCCTCACAGAGTAGTGGTGGGCGATAATGTTATGAGCATTATTTTAGAAAATGATGGTGCTTATGATGAAGTTAGCTATCAAGCGGTTGAAGAAGTGAGCACCTTAACAAAAGAGGAAATCATAAATAGAATAAAAGATGCTGGTATTGTAGGTATGGGTGGTGCTGGATTCCCTACCTATGTTAAGTTATCACCAAAAGAACCTGATAAAATTGATTATGTGATAGCGAATTGCGCAGAATGTGAGCCTTACTTGACATCGGATTATAGGAGAATGATTGAAGAACCTAAGAAACTGATTGAGGGGCTAAAAATCTCGTTGCAATTATTTGAAAATGCAAAGGGAATTCTTGCTATTGAGGATAATAAACAGGATTGTATTGAGCTATTCAAAAAGTTAACAAAAGATGAACCAAGAATACTTGTAAAAACATTAAAAACGAAATATCCTCAGGGCTCAGAACGTCATTTGATTTATGCGACAACAAAGAGAGCAATTAATTCCACAATGTTACCATCTGATGTTGGATGTGTTGTAAATAATGTAGATACAATTGTTTCAATATATTCTGCAGTAAAAGAAGGCAAGCCTTTGATGGAGAGAATTGTCACAATTACTGGAGATGCAATCAGAGATCCACAAAATTTCCGAGTACATATAGGTACTAATTATGCGGAACTTGTTGAAGAAGCAGGTGGATTTATAAAACATCCACAGAAAATAATTTCCGGTGGTCCCATGATGGGTTTTGGTATCTTTGATCTCAATGTGCCTACAACCAAAACAGCATCTGCATTGCTCTGCCTGACCAAAGATGATGTTTCAAGAATGGAGCCATCAGCCTGCATTAATTGTGGAAGGTGTGTTGAGGCCTGTCCCGGACGCATTGTGCCAAGCAAGCTTGCAGATTATGCACAGAATGGCAACGAAGAAGAATTCGTAAACCATAACGGAATGGAATGCTGTGAATGTGGTTGCTGTAGTTTTGTGTGTCCTGCTAAACGAAATCTAACACAATCAATAAAATCCATGAGAAAGATAGTTCTATCTAAGAAGAAAAAATAAAGGAGTCCGAGCAATGAATGATTTGATGAAAGTATCCTCTAATCCACATATCAGATCAAAAATCAGTACAAGCAAGATAATGCTAGCAGTAGTAATTGCCTTACTTCCTACCACGATTTTTGGAATATGGAATTTTGGATTACATGCACTGAGTTTAATTATTGTTACCGTAGTAAGTGCTGTTGTTACAGAATTATTGTATGAATTAGGGATGAAAAAGAAAATAACAATTGGTGATTTTTCAGCAGTTGTGACAGGACTTTTACTTGCCCTTAATCTACCACCGAAAGCTCCATTATGGATTGGTATGATAGGCGGTATTTTTGCTATATTAATTGTTAAAATGCTTTTTGGTGGCCTTGGCCAGAATTTTATAAATCCAGCATTAGCTGCAAGGTGTTTTTTATTAATATCTTTTCCTGCATTAATGACTAATTTTGATTGTGATGCGTATACAGGCGCAACTCCACTTGCAAGTTTAAAGGCCGGAGAAACAGTAAATGTATTCAATATGGTCATTGGTAAGATTGGCGGTACAATAGGAGAAACATCCATGGTCGCTATTGTATTAGGTGCATGTCTTCTAATTCTGCTAGGAATCATAGATTTACGAATACCGGGAACATATATAGTTACTTTTATTATATTTATCATTATTTTTGGCGGACATGGTTTTAATACTTATTATATTTCTGCACAGCTTTCTGGTGGTGGATTGATGCTAGGAGCCTTTTTTATGGCTACCGATTATGTCACTAGACCGATTACCAAAGTAGGTCAAATCATATATGGAATACTACTTGGAATACTAACAGGAATTTTCAGAGTGTTTGGAGCAGGAACAGAAGGTGTTTCTTATGCTATTATATTAGGAAATTTGCTTGTTCCCCTAATAGAAAAATATTCATTTCCAAAAGCTTTTGGTAAGGGAGGCGAGCGTCTATGAAAGATATGCTTAAAAATGCTGCCATTCTTTTAATCATTACCGTAATAGCAGGTTTTGTACTTGGCCTGGTATATCAGAATACAAAAGGGTTAATTGCAGACAGAGAAGTACAAGACAAAAAAGAAGCATGTTTGGAAGTCTTCCATAATGCATCTGATTTTAAACCAATCGAAAATGTTGTTACAGATGATATTCGTAAGAAGTTAGATGAAAATGGATTTGAAAATGAGACAATAGAAGAAGGGTCAATGGCTGTCGATAGTAATGGACAGACATTGGGATATGTACTGACTATTAAAACGTCGCAGGGTTACGCAGGTGACATAAGATTTACAGTTGGTATTCAAAATGATGGTACTGTAAATGGAATATCAATCCTTTCAATATCGGAAACAGCTGGTTTGGGTATGCAGGCGGATGCTGTTTTGAAACCTCAGTTTGCAAATAAGAAAGTCCAAACTTTCGAGTATACAAAAACCGGTGCAACTTCAGAAAATCAGATTGATGCAATCAGTGGTGCAACAATCACAACGAATGCAATTACAACCGGTGTGAATTGTGGTCTTTATTATTTCCAAACTTTTTTAGGAGGAGGTAATATAAATGAATAAGCCAGTAGAACGTTTATATAATGGTGTTATAAAAGAAAATCCAACCCTTGTCTTAATGCTAGGAATGTGCCCAACTCTTGCTGTAACGACATCAGCAATCAATGGTCTCGGAATGGGTTTAACTACAACGGCTGTTTTAGCATTAAGTAATGTTATTATTTCTCTCTTACGAAATATGATACCGGATAAAATCAGAATACCGGCATTCATCGTGATAATTGCTTCTTTTGTAACGATTTTGGAATTACTGTTACAGGCATATCTTCCAGGCATGTATGAGTCGTTAGGCATCTATATTCCGCTAATTGTTGTAAACTGTATTATATTGGGAAGAGCTGAGGCATATGCATATAAAAATCCTGTAATACCTTCATTGTTTGATGGTATTGGAATGGGATTAGGTTTCTCACTTTCCTTGACTTGTATCGGACTTATCAGGGAACTTCTTGGCGGTGGAACTTTATTTGGGGTAGATTTAGATACATGTATCCTCAATTTCTTTAATTTGTTTGGAGGAGCCGAAAAATTACATATTACATTAAAGCCTTGCGGATATGTTCCAATCAGTATTTTTAAGATGGCACCAGGTGCATTTTTTGTTTTGGCAGCATTAACTGCTATTCAAAATAAAGCTAAAATAATAGGTCTAAAAAAGGGGAAAGATGTTTCCAAAATTCAGTCTGGATGTGGAAATGACTGTCTTAATTGTAAAGAAGAAGGATGCGAAAAGAGATTTTATGATACTACAATAGACGATAAGGAGGAAAATTAAATGTTTTCAAATATAAAAGAATTATTAATCATTTTAATTAGTTCCTCTTTAGTAAGTAATGTAGTTTTGAGTCAGTTTTTAGGACTTTGTCCTTTTCTGGGTGTATCAAAAAAGACGGAAACAGCTACGGGAATGGGCACTGCTGTTATTTTTGTTATTACCATATCAAGCGTTATTACGGGATGTATCTATAAATTTTTACTTGTACCATTTGACTTGGGTTATTTACAGACAATTGTCTTTATTCTTGTCATAGCAGCATTGGTACAATTTGTAGAGATGTTTTTAAAAAGGTATATGGTTGGACTCTATAAAGCTCTCGGTGTATATCTTCCATTAATAACAACAAACTGTGCTGTTTTGGGTGTTGCACTTACAAATGTACAGAAGGAATATGGAATATTGCAAGGAACAGTCAATGGGTTTGCAACTGCATCCGGTTTTACAATTTCTATTGTTATACTTTCAGGACTAAGAGAAAAGATGGAACAAAACGATGTGCCGGAAGCTTTTAAAGGAATGCCGATTGTATTAATAACAGCTGGACTTATGGCGATTGCATTCTGTGGATTCTCGGGATTACTTTAGAAAGGCGGCGTAGGATGATTACAGGAATATTAATGGCGACTATTTTAATTGGCAGTGTTGGATTATTTGTAGGCCTATTTTTGGGTGTGGCTGCAATCAAGTTTAGAGTTGAAGTCAATCCTAAGGAAGAAGAGGTTTTAAATGCCCTTCCGGGAAACAATTGTGGAGGATGTGGATATGCAGGGTGTATGGCACTTGCAAATGCAATAGCACAGGGAAACGCACCTGTCAATGCATGTCCTGTAGGGGGCGAGCCTGTAGGGAAAGAGATTGCACAAATTATGGGTGTAGAGGTTATGGAAACTACAAGGAATGTAGCTTTTGTAAAATGTCAAGGTGACTGCAATAAAACAAGAAACGATTATGAATATACAGGAATAGAGGATTGTAACATGATGTCCTTTGTTCCAAATGGGGGACCAAAATCTTGTAATGATGGGTGCCTTGGATATGGTAACTGTGTAAAGGCTTGTATGTTTGATGCAATACATATTGTAAATGGTATTGCGGTTGTTGATAAAGAAGCCTGCAAGGCATGTGGAAAATGTGTGGAGTCCTGTCCGAAACATTTGATTGAACTTGTTCCATATCATGCAAAATATTTGGTTGCTTGCAGTTCGAATGAAAAAGGCCCTATTACAATGAAAGCATGTGATGTGGGTTGTATCGCATGTCAGTTATGTAAGAAGAATTGTCCAGCTGATGCAATTAAAATAGATAATTTCCATGCTAAAATAGATTATGATAAATGTATGGAATGTGGTACATGTGTGGAAAAGTGTCCTAAAAATTCTATTATTATATCCAATAATTAATAATATAATAAGTACAATTTTTTAAGTTGAGGGATTAAATGAGACAAACGGATGACTTTGAAGACAAAAGTGGCGGTATGCCTCTTATATATATGGCATTGGGGGTTTCCTTTTTTGTCCTGATTATTATGGGAATTGTTATTGCAGCAAATAAGGATAATAAAAGAACGAATAGTCTTGCGTCTACTTCGTCACAGGAACAAAGTCTGGATGATAATGAAAATGAAGAAGCAGATAATACTAGTAAGAAAATAACTGCAGATGATTTGGATTTTTGGGATATGTATCCAGAAACAGATGAATCGAAAGAAGATATAAAAAAGGAAACAAAAGAAGAAAAATCACAAGTAACAGAGACAAGTACATCAGATAGTATGGACGATGGAAAACATATAAAAATAAGTTATAGTGATGGCTCGAGTGAATGGGTGACGATTAATCCTTATTGGGAAAAGAATACGTATGATTTCACAAATTTAGTTTCTAATGATGGAAAATTGAAGTATTATTCCGATGGTAAGAAGATCTCATTTCTTGGAGTAGATGTTTCCAGATACCAAAAGGATGTAGATTTTGCTACATTAAAAGATAGTGGAATTGAATTTGTAATGATAAGGTTAGGCGCGAGAGGGTACAAGACAGGAGCATTACAGGTTGATGAGTATTTTAATCAAAATTTGCAACGTGCTACTGATGCCTCTATGAATATTGGAATCTATTTTTATTCCCAGGCAATGTCGCAACAGGAAGCAATAGAAGAAGCCAATTTAGTAATTGACAACCTTAAGGATAAAAAAATTACATACCCAGTTGCTTACGATATGGAATTTGTGGAAAATGATCAGGCAAGAATTGAGACTCTTTCACGGGATGAAAGAACATCAATTGCACAGTCATTTTTAAATAGGATCAAAGAAGCCGGATATATACCAATGATATACGGTAATAAAGAATGGTTAATAAAAAGAATTGATTTGTCGAAATTAAGTGATTACAGTATTTGGCTGTCTGATGAATCTGATATCCCTGACTATCCGTATCAATATGAGATGTGGCAGTATACAAAACAAGGAGTAGTTGATGGAATTGATGGATTTACTGATATGAATATCAGTTTTGTAGATTATTCAGCACGATAGTTTATAATTTTATCAGGTATTACAATTTTAGAATAGATATTAGCATACACAGAGGGACTAAGTCCTTCTGTGTAATTTTGTTTAAAACATTTTTCACAACCATTTTGTATCAATATGTCTATGGCTTTGTTATATGCAATAGCTGCATAGAGTGAATCTTCATAATATCCAATAATAAAGTCTCCATGAATATGGATTTTTGATTGAAATTGTGTTTTATTTTTGCGCCGAATCATTTTAACACCATTGTAACAATTTATAATCTCTATATTTTCATAACGAAAATCAAGGGGGTCATTATTAAGAAGAAGATAATCTTTTCCATATACAGCGTAATTTTTGATACCATAGCGGCTCATAATGGATACCTGCATTCCGTAGTCTGCTACAAATAAATGACCACCGCGCTGCATAATTTTATGGGATGAATAATAAAAAAGATCATCAATAGAGAATTTCAATTCCTGGTGGAGGGAAAGATAGTATGAGAAATATTTTTTCCTAATATAGATTGGAGTAGATAAATATATATTATTATCACGAAAATTTAAAATAACAATCCATTTTTCGAATGATAATGGTGAGTTATTATGATAATCATAAATGAAAACAGAATGGTCAGATATAAGACGAACAGCTTCCATATATGCATGACCGGCATCATCAGGAGAAAGAAAACTCCCAAGTGAAATATGTTTATTTTTATATGTAAAAGAAGAACGGTAATATATTGTACCGTCCTTTTTTTTTGCTGTGTAAACTCCAATATATTTGTTTGTTATAGAATTCATAAAGACCCCTCACAAAATAATATATTATTAATTTAAAAAAATTATAACAAAAATGGGACAAGAATACAAATTTTTGAAATATTTTTGAGGGTAGGTGTATAAAATATTAAAGAAGTATTAATTATGTTACAATTTTGGAGGAAATAAATGTATAAAAAAGGTGCCGTGATTTTGGTATTGTGTAATATGATGATTGTTGTTGTCTGCCTTAATATAAAAGGAATAGCAATAAATCGATATGCTAGTTTGGAAGCATATAAAATTCAATTATGTGGAGAAGAACAAGAGATTAAAAGAACGAGCTTTTTGGGTCTTTTAACTGGGGTAACATCAGAACAAAGAGTTTTAAAAGTTAATGTAATGGAGAAAAAAAGCATAATAGAAATAACAAAGGAAGACTATAATAATTTATCAAAGATTGTTGAGGCTGAAGCGGGAGGAGAGGATCGAACGGGTAAACTATTAGTTGCAAATGTAGTAATCAATCGAGTCTTAAATGATAAATTCCCGAATTCCGTTACAGAAGTAATTTATCAAAAAAATATGGGAGTTGCGCAATTTTCACCAACATGTGACGGAAGAATGAATAAAGTAAAAGTGAGTGAAGAAACAATCGAAGCAGTAGATAGTGCTCTGGCAGGAGAGGATGTATCTAGAGGAGCACTATATTTTGTAGCACGAAGGAGTGCTGATCCTAATAAACTGAAATGGTTTGACCTACATCTTACTAAACTTTTTACTTATGGTGGACATGATTTTTTTGCATAACACAATTAATAATTCATGGAGTTAATCTGATTGATATAGAAAAAAAAACATGATATAATAGCAAGAACTTATTTTTAATCTAAATCAATTAAGTTTAATTAACAAAAAAATTTTCAAGGGGACATAAATGGAAGAATTAATTTATAAAAGTACACGAGACAATACAATAAAAGTGAAAGCATCAGAGGCAATATTAAAAGGATTATCAGATGATGGAGGATTATTTATACCTGATAGAATTCCTAAACTTGATAAAAGCATGAAAGAATTTGCAAATATGACCTATGCTGAGACTGCTTTTGAAATAATGAAACTTTATTTTACTGATTTTAGTGAACAGGAATTAAAGAACTGTATTTCACATGCATATGATGATAAATTTGACACATCCGTAATAGTACCATTAGCTGAAGCAGATGGTGCATTTTACTTGGAATTATTTCATGGGCCTACTATCGCATTTAAAGATATGGCATTATCAATTCTGCCTTATTTAATGACGACTGCTGCAACAAAAAATAATATTAAAAATGATATCGTAATTTTAACGGCAACTTCTGGAGATACAGGAAAAGCAGCACTTGCAGGTTTTTCAGGAGTAGAAGGCACTAAGATTGTTGTTTTTTACCCTAAAAATGGAGTTAGCTTTATTCAGGAACGTCAGATGGTAACGCAGAAGGGTGAGAATACATATGTTGTAGGAATACATGGTAATTTTG
>CAZQTM010000026.1:0-16014 GCA_964595855.1 uncultured Lachnospiraceae bacterium
TGAAATACAGATAGATCCTGATACGGTTTCTGACTATCTTGATATATTTAATCGCTTATTTCTTTTGGATGATCAACCTGCTTTTAGCACAAAACTTAGATCATCAAGAAGGTTACTCAAGGCGCCGAAGAGACACTTTATTGATCCATCTATTGCAGTTGCGGCATTATCTGCTACTCCGCAAATGCTATTTAATGATTTGAATACTTTTGGTTTTGTATTTGAAAATCTTTGCGAACATGATTTGAAAATTTATGCAGAATATAATGGCGCCAGCATGTATCATTTTAGAGATGAAAAAGGAAATGAAGCTGATGCTATAGTTGAATTTCCTGATGGTACATGGGGAGCTTTCGAAATAAAACTAGGGGCTAATCAGATTGACACAGCGGCAGAGGAGTTAATTAATCTAAGAAAAATAATGGAAAAAGAGGGAGGAAATCCACCTAAAGTATTATGTGTTATTTGTGGAATGACCAATATGGCATATATGAGAGAAGATGGAGTGTTTGTTGTTCCCATTACAGCATTAGGACCATAGTTCTGAATAAATATCTCAAGCTTTGGTGGAGAACCTCGCGAAACGAGGTTCTCATTATTGTAGAATACAAGCCATCCCTATAAGAGTTAGTATTGTTTTAATCTTCTTGTTCGTTAGGTTGAATAGTTCTGTTCAAAAGTGATTTACCCAAACCTTCTCTAAATACAGCAGGACTGCTTCCAACTACTTGTTTAAATGACTTGCTGAAATGGAAAGGATCCGTATATCCAACCATATTTGCCACCATATTAATTGTAAGGGAAGAATCACCAAGTAATTGTTTAGCGGTATTAATCCGATAATTTAGAATATATTTTGACGGAGTAATATTTGCATATTTTACAAAAATCTTAGTTAAATAAGATGGAGAAAATGAAAAGTGATCGGCTATCATATTAAAATCAATTGGTTTGTTATAATTTTGTTCAATATATTTCTTAATAAGCTCAGCAATCTCCGCGGAGTTATAGGATGGGGATTGCTGCTCAATGGATAATATATCATAGGCTGAAAGAAAGGTTAATTCCAATTTTTTAAGGAGACTCGTTAGTTCATCGATATTAACAGGCTTTAACAGATAAGAAAAGACCCCATATTCTATCGCAGATTTTGCATAGTTAAAATCATCGTGCCCACTTAAAACTACACATTTTATGTAGTTATTATATTGGAATATTTGTCTGATCAGTTCGATACCATCCATGACGGGCATCTGAATATCTGTAAAAATAACATTAGGTGTGTTTTGCTTGATAAAATTTAAGGCATCCTCACCGTTATTTTCAATACTGATTACTTTAAAATTACTATTGACGAGTTCGATATTTTTAGCAATATTTTTAGCAATCAATTTCTCATCTTCTACCACTACAACTGTAAAGATTTTATTATTTTTCATCAATTTTTCCTCCAATTGTCACAAGAGCCCCACCCTGTGCCAGGTTACTGATGCGAAAAATGTGACTTCCTTTATAAAGAAGCTTAAAGCGAATGTAGATATTCATTAAGCCCATACCTTTTATCTCAAGATTTGGCAAAAGACCAGTTTTGTTTATTTCGCTAATTTTTTGATTCAAATCTTTGATTTCAGATTCACTAAATCCGGGTCCATTATCAGAGATTGACAATTCCCAATATGCATTGGTTATCGTACCGGTAATTGAAACCTTCCAAGGTGGTTTGATAGATTTTGTAGTAAATTTAATTGAGTTCTCTACTAAAAGCTGCAGACATAGCTTGGGAATCTTTATATTCAGCATTTCATCAGGAATATTTATTTCATAATTTAAATCATTGTCATATCTGATCTGCATACATAACAGATAATCAACTGTATTTTTCACATCAAGTTGAAGTGGTACCAGTAGCTCATTGTCAGAGGATATATATCTTAAGATGCTTGAAATATTCTGGCACATCATATGTATTTCATTATACATATGCTCATCAGCCATCGATTGAACTGTAGCAAGTGAATTATAAAGAAAATGAGGATTCATCTGCGATTGTAGTGCAAGCATACGGGACTGCATCTCTTGATTCTGAAGAGTAATTTCACGTTCCATGGATTTCTGGGCCTTTTCCTGCATCGTTATCAAAGCCGAATATAATGTATTTAGTTCGATAATATGAGTGTCGATGTCTGGAAATATATTTTTACCGGTATTTGATTTATCAAGCTTGAAAGATTGTACCTGACGGTAAATTTTCATAATTGGCGTTGTAATAATATGCGCAGCAAAATATGACAGTAATAACATTCCAAAGGCAACAATAATTAGAATGATGATGTTTGCTTTGATATATTCATAAACTGGTTTCAGAAGATTATTGTTTTTTACAGCAACCGCAACAGTAAAACCAGTATTCTCCGATGTTTTATAGAACAGATAGGTATTGTCATCATATTGATAAGATATGACCGCATCTTGATCATTTTGTTTGCCTCTGGAAGTAATAGAAGTATAGTAATCAGAATATTTTGTTTCAGAAAAGTCTGGATATACAGAATTCCCGCTCGTATCAAATATAAAGATTGTTTCATCATAAGTCTTTATAATATTTTTTACTTTTTTGGTCAGATAGGAGAGAGGATTCTTAACTTCGATAATTCCTTCGGGTATGTTATAGGAATTGTAATATATTTGATATAAAGAAATAAAGGTTGCTCCATTTTTATATGAGTAGTATGGCTCGAGACGATTATCTATGTCACATGATAATAATTTATTATGTTCGGATGATATTAACTGAGGATACCAGGAAAAATCTTTTACAGATTGTTTTGATTTTGAGGTGTCCATACCTACACCGAAAACTCCCTTGTCTAGGGAGTATAAATAGATTTGAACCACAGGCTGGTTTGGTCCCAGAATAGCAATCAGCATATCAATCAGCACCTTTGAATTCTGTAAAGTATTGTATGCTTCTCCAGAATCTGTAGATGCATAGCTGTCTTCCATGCGGATATAATTAATAAATCTTTTTTTAATCAGATTAGAATATGCTATATTTTGAGCCACCGTATCAAGAGTGTTTGCTTCTTCATCAATATAGGATATGATAGTATTTACATTTTGATTAATTGATGTAAAAGCAGTATCTTTTATTTTATTCGCTTCCGTTATATTAAAGAATACCATGAATGAAATTAAAACAGCCATTAAGATATAAAAATATGTAACAAACAAAGTGGATTGTATGCTTTTTTTTTTGCTTTTTTTCATTTACAGGAGTTCCTTTCAAATTGACAATATGCCCGGGTAAAAATATTACATGCATGAGGAATGAAATATACATTCCAATCAGCATATTTCAAACTTATAATAAAGTCATAGTGAAGAAATGTCAATAATGTATAAAAAGAAAACAATTTTCGCTATGTTATTAGGCATTATGACCAATTGTTAAGAGATAAGAAAGGAAGGATTTTATGAGAATTTGGAAAAAAGTAATTACCATGGGATTGGTAGCAGCTATGTCACTCTCAATCATTGCATGCGGGACTAAGGAGACTGAAGCCAGTGCGCCAAGCGCAACAGGTGATGCGGCTGCTCAAACAACAGAAGCGCAGACTGCCGATACGACAGAAAAGCAGGATATAACACTTTCTTTTATGGCTAGTCAAGACTGGGTACAGGATGCGGAAATAGAACTAGGGAAAAAATTTACCGAGCAAACAGGCATAAAGATAGATTATCAGATTGTGCCGTCAGACCAATACAATAGTTTATTAATGACAAAACTAAACACAGGCGAATGTACAGATATTTTTGGCGGTCAAAGCGGTAAATTTGATATTGTAACACAACTAAATGTTGAAAAAAATGCAGTTGACTTATCCAATGAAAGCTGGGCTGCTAATGTTGATCCATTAGCTGCAACTGAACTTTCAGTAGACGGTAAATTATATGGTCAGCCAACACAAGATGTTTCGGCTGTATGGGCGGTTGCCTATAATAAGAAAACATTCAGCGATTTAGACCTTGCCATTCCCAAAAATTATGCAGAATTTAAAAAGGTTTGTGACGTGATTCTCAAGGAAGGAAAAACTCCTATTTATGAATGTGTATCCGATGGATGGCATCATGTACTTTGGTTCCCAGAAGCAGCGGTAGAAGCAGAAACAGTAACGCCAGGTCTTTTTGATAAATTGAATAATAATGAGACCACATTAGCACAGGATTCTACTATGAAGACAATATTGACGCAGATTAAAGAGATGGTAGATGAGGGCTATTGGGGAGATAACTACATGTCAAATACATATGCCGATTCTGCAAAAAATATTGCATCCGGTGATTATGTAATGACTATTGCAAATCAGGGCTTTGGCGCAGAAGTAAATAAGGTTGATTCCAGCTTTAATGCGGATGATATTGGATATTTTGTAATTCCTTTAGCAGATAACCAGACATTAAATGTTAATCCATCCGGACCATCTAGATTTATTTTCAGCGGATCGAAGAATATCGATGCAGCTAAGAAATACTTAGAGTTTATGGCATCGGAGGATAGTCTTCAGTATATGACTGATAATGTACCTAAATTTAATAAGTTGCCATATACGAATGCTCCTTCTAAATATACAGATACAATTAAAGACTTTTATAACAGATATCCAAGTCAGGCAACTGTTCTTCAGACGGCTGTAAAATATGTTAATCCTCAATGGATGGATATTGGCACAAATATATCAGCATTATTACTTGGAGAAATGACTCCAGACGAGGTACTTGCTACAGTTGATAAAACTAGAACGGAACAGGCCACTGCGGCAAAAGATCCGGCTTGGTCTAAATAATTTTAGAAACTACTGAGACCGCCTTAATAATTTATAAGACGGTCTCATTTATTGAGTAGGAGGAATTTGGGTATGAATAAGAAAAAAATTTACCCGATCTATTTTACATTTGGAGCACTTTTCATATATATTATTTTATTTGTAATTCCAAGTCTGATTGGAATTGGGTATTCTTTTACAGATTGGTCTGCATACTCGGATAAACTAAAGTTTGTGGGACTATACAATTTTAAACTTGTTTTCTCTTCGGATGAGGACTACATGGCTATAATGATTAATACACTCAAGTTTACATTTATTACCACTGTACTTAAAAATGTATTGGGTCTTATTTTAGCTATATTACTTACAAAATCAATAAAGTTTTTGAATTTTCATAGAGGAATTATGTTTATGCCATCTGTATTATCAACGCTGATTATTGGTATGATTTTTAAATCAATACTTGATCCGCAGGGAGGATTGCTCAATACATTTTTGCGTTCCATAGGACTTGGATTTTTGGCTGGTAAATGGCTGGTAACCTCAGAACTTGCTTTTGGTTCAGTAATGGCAGTTGATATTTGGAGAGGCACGGGTTATATTATGACAATTTTAATTGCCGGAATCTTATCGATATCCACTACCTACTACGAGGCTGCTGGAATTGATGGTGCTAACGGATTTCAGAAGTTTCGCTATATTACGCTGCCATTACTTCTTCCTACACTTGCCACTACGACAGTCTTAAATGTTATTTATGGTCTTAAAGTGTTCGATATGATCTATGCTTTAACAAATGGTGGGCCGGGTAAGACAACAACAGAGGTATTATATACTGCGGTATTTAAGAAATTTAGTACAGGACAATATGCTGTCGGTACGGCATTATCTTCAGTTATGTTTCTTTTTATGGTTATAATTGGAGTATTTATGATTAAAATGATGACCAAGGATGAGGTGGTGGAATAATGAAAAGAAAAATTAATGTTGTTTTTAGAAATCTTTTTGCCTGGTTAATTTCTTTAATTTCACTTGCTCCATTATTGTTAATTTTATTTAATTCTTTAAAAACCAGCATCAAGGCTTCTGATATGAATTTGAAATTTCCAGAGATTCCTCTTCAATTTAGTAATTATTCAGTGGTCTTTGAAAAAGGTAAATTGTTACAATCATTTCTAAATAGCTGCATATATACATTTGGAAGCGTGTCTATCTGTTGTATCTTTTCTGCATTAGCCGCCTATGTGCTGTCCAGAAATCGTACAAGAATTACGAAATTTATATATTTGTTCATTGTGATGGGAATTACAATGCCAGTGAATTATGTAGCCTTAGTGAAGGTAATGATATTCTTAAATTTAAATGATACCAGATTGGGAATTATTCTACTATATGCGTCAATGCAGATTCCATTCTCTGTATTTTTGATTTATGGATTTATTTCAAAAATACCAGTAGAACTTGATGAAGCAGGTATTATTGATGGCTGTAATTCAATCAGACTGTTTTTTACAATTGTTTTTCCGCTTTTAAAGCCTGCAGTAGCAACCGTTATTGTCCTTACTTTTTTGAATAATTGGAATGAATTTGTTTCTCCGCTATATTTTTTAAGTAGTTCAACAAAATGGCCGATGACTCTTTCGGTATATAATTTTTTTGGAATGTTTTTCAAGGATTGGAACCTTGTATGTGCGGATATCGTGATGACCAGCATACCAGTTATTTTGATATATCTTATTGGTCAAAAGTATATCGTATCAGGAATGACAGCTGGGGCAGTTAAGGGTTAGGAAGCAAAAGGAGATTATTATGCTGGTAGTAGATGAAAGACCAAACAGGAATATTATCAAGGTGGAATGTAAACAAGATGCGCTTATTTTAAAAACTAATTGCGGATTGATTAAGTTGGAGCCAATAACGGCGGATATTGTAAGAATAGTATATACGCTGAAGGATTATTTTCTTGAGAAGATGAAACCAGGAATTCTATCAAAAGAAAACTATCAAGATTGGGAGTATGAAGATGCGGATGATAAAATCATACTTAAAACTTCTAAAATCAGCTTGGTTGTTGATAAATATACCGCATCCATCAGTTATTATGATTATGAAAAAAAAATATTACTGAAAGAACGTGAATATGAAAGTAAGAATTTAGAGGAGTTTGATTCGTTTAATACAGTAATAGATGAAAATACAAAAATTGAAAGGGTCACAACTCCAGATGGCATAAAAGAAGTAATACGGGATGCAGCCAAAGTGTTTGATAAAAAACTTTATAGAACAAGATTATACCTGGAATGGCAGAAGGAGGAAGCTTTATATGGCTTAGGCCAGCATGAGGAAGGATACTTGAATTTACGCGGTACGTCTGTTTTTCTCCATCAGGCTAACAAGAAAATTGCAATACCTATGCTTGTGTCCAGTCTGGGTTATGGTTTACTTGTAGATACATATTCCCCAATGATTTTTAATGATACAAATTCAGGTTCCTATTTATATACAGAAGCGGATGAAGAGATGGATTTCTATTTTATCTATGGAGGTAATATGGATGGTGTCATACATGGATACCGCTATCTTACCGGAAAAGCCGTGATGCTTCCCAAATGGGCTTTTGGTTTTATTCAGTCTCAGGAAAGATATGAAACCGCTGAAGAAATGATTAATCTTGTTAAGGAATACCGAAGCAGAAATATTGGTCTTGATTGTGTTGTTCTGGATTGGTGTTCATGGGAAGGAAACCTTTGGGGACAGAAGACATTTGATTTGAGTCGATTTGAGGATCCTACAAGAATGATGGAGGAGATTCATGAGAATCATGCAAATTTAATGATTTCAATTTGGCCCAATATGAACGATAAGAGCGATAATTATAAAGAATTTGCAAAAATAAATCAACTTATTCAGGGCAGTAGTATATACAATCCATTTAATATAGAAGGAAGAGAATTATACTGGGAGCAGGCAGACAAAGGTTTATTTTCTCATGGAATTGATTCTTGGTGGTGTGATTCTAGTGAACCGTTTACACCGGAATGGAGTCATCTTGGTGAGCCTGAGCCAAGCACTATGTACCATGAGTTTTTCAATACCGCATGCCAATATTTACCTGCAGAATTAACGAACTCCTACAGCTTATTTCATGCCAGAGCTATATATGAAGGCCAGCGAAGTGTCACACAGGATAAACGTGTTGTCAATTTGACTCGAAGCGGATATACAGGGCAGCAGAGATATGGAATCATCTTATGGTCAGGAGATATTTCGGCAACTTGGACGGTATTAAAGAGACAGATTGCGGCAGGACTCAATTTATGTGCAAGTGGTATCCCCTATTGGACTCTTGATATTGGAGGTTTTTTTGTCAAGAAGGGTAAACAGTGGTTTTGGAACGGAGATTACAATCTTGGATACGAGGATCTTGGTTATCTTGAATTATTTACAAGATGGTTTCAATTTGGCTGCTTTTTACCGATATTTCGAAGCCACGGAACAGATTTTAGACGTGAATTGTGGCATTTTGGAAATCCGGGAGATTTTTTCTATGATGCATTGATAAAAATGAATCATCTAAGGTATAAATTAATGCCATATATTTATTCAATGGCATGGAAAGTGTGGAGGGATGATTATACAATGCTGCGAATGCTGTCATTTGATTTTTCACACGATTCAAGAGCCAGAGAAATCAATGATCAGTTTCTATTTGGTGATAGCTTGATGGTTTGTCCAGTTACAGAGCCAATGTATTATGAACAAGAATCAAAGATGATAGAAGGTGCTCTAAAATCGCGTGAGGTTTATCTTCCCGATGGAGAAGGTTGGTACGATTTTTGGACAGATAAGTATTTTGAAGGGGGACAGGTAATTATTGCAGATGCGCCGCTTGATATTATCCCATTGTATTGTAAGGCTGGAAGTATTGTGCCAATGACTGATTTTATGAACTATGTGGATGAAATTCCGGACGCTTCTATTAATGTACGGGTTTATTCAGGAAAAGATACTAAATTTGAGCTTTATGAGGATGAAGGAAACGGCTATCAATATGAAGAAGGAGAGTATGCTGTGACGGAATTTATCTGGTCTGAGCTGGAACAGAAGGTGTCAATTCATGAAACAGGCAGAGGATATTCCGGAATGTATAAAAACCGAGAATTTAAAATTCATATTGTAACGAAAACATAAATTTTATTTATATTACGGATAGACAAGAGGAGAAAAGCAATGAAACAAGATTTTAATCAGACCCCTTGGGTGGTTACCTTTTTACCTGGGGATACGCTGGAGGAAAAATTAAAAAAGGCAGCACATGTCAGACCAAGTGCAGCTCAATTAGCGTGGATGGAAAAGGAATATATTGCATTTCTGCATTTTGGTCCAAACACTTTCAGCGGAAGACAATGGGGAACAGGGACGGAAGACCCTTCATTTTATAACCCGAATTCTATTGATCCGAATCAATGGGTAGAGGTATCTTCTCAGGCAGGCATGAAAATGATAATACCGACACTGAAGCACCATGATGGTTTTTGCCAATGGTTTACAGAAACCACTGATTTTTCAATTGAGAATTCTCCGGTAAAAAAGGATATTGCCAAAATAATACAAGAGAGCTGTGAATCAAATAAAATCGAACTCGGTGTATATCTTTCACCATGGGATATGTATCAAAGAAATCATGGACTATGGAATACGGAAGAATATAACAATTATTTTCTTTTGCAGCTTAAGGAATTATTGACACGTTATGGTTCTATTAAAGAGGTATGGTTTGATGGAGCTTGTGGCGATTATGAAATCTGGAAGAGTGTTCCATGCTATAAACCAAATGAATGGTATGATTTTATAGAATCAGTTCAACAAGATGCAGTATTTAGAATGTATGATCCATATTATTTTGCATCTGAGGAAAAGTGGGAAAAAATTCTATCTGGAAAAGCTGAATTAGAATGGAGCGGCAAAGCAGTAAGATGGGTAGGTAATGAAGAGGGAAAAAGCAGAACGGATGAATGGAGTGTTCAACCAGTATTTTCCCGGGAGATTGCACAAAATGCAACATATCAAAATCTTGGCGAAGAAAGCTATTATAAGCAGGCAGCTGGTGCAGTATGGTATCCTGTTGAAGTAAATACTACTATTTTGAATCAATGGTTTTGGAATTCAGAGACTTCAAAGGTAAAGAGTCTTAATGAGTTAATTGATGTATATTATAATTCTATTGGTAATAATGGTGTGTTACTGCTTAATATCAGTCCGGACAGGAGCGGACTAGTACCAGAGGATCAGATACAGCGATTAATGCAATTAAAGGAATTCGTACAACGTACTTTCAGTATTAATCTTGCTTCAAAGGCAATTGCTTCTGCAAGTAGAGAGGCTTCAAATCATAAGGCTTATCATATATTGGATGATAATAAAATGACATTTTGGACGACAGATGATGATTGGGATATAAATAATAGCAGTGCATCGATCGTTTTTAATCTGGAAGAATGTAAAACTTTTGACAATGTTATGATACAGGAGTATATCAAAGAAGGTCAAAGAGTAGCAAAATGGAGTCTGGAAGCATTGATTGGTGATACATGGAGGGAACTGGTGTGTCACAAAACGATTGGGTATAAGAATATAAAGCATTTTGAAATGGTTACCACAAAAAAGGTAAGATTTAATATAATGAGAAGCTGGGATAATCCGATGATCAGTAATTTTGGATTATATCTTACAGAAATGCCTGAAGAAGTAATAAAAGTCAATGATTTGGTTCAAAGGGAACTTAAGCCTGAGAGGAGTGTTCCGCTGAATTTACATTCTGGATTAGAATATTTGTATTTTTCAGGTGGTATTCAGAGTGCTGCATTGATTAAAAATACTTCAATAAAGGCTGAAAATATAGGAATTACTCCGACATTCAATATACAATTTGCAAAAGCCTGTATAGACTATGCGATTTCTTATGACGGATTTATAAAAATTTCTTATGACGGAATTTATAAATTTAGATTAGAAAGTACCGATGGTAGTGTATTATATCTGAATGAAAGAATATTTTTAAATAATGATGAGCCTCATGAAAAGAAAATTGTTGAAGGAAAGATTGAGTTAAAATCTGGGTACTATCTGATTAAACTCTGCTATACAAGTTTCAGGCATGAGGGACTACTGAATATTAGCTGGAGCGGTCCTGGTTTCGAAATGAAAAATATTGAATCAGATGTTCTCTTTCACTAATAATATTTAAAGAATTAGAATTATCGTTTCTCTACAAAACTGGCGTCTGCAAAAGGGTTATTAGGCAGATGCCTTGTTTTTTTGAAAAGTGTTGAAAATCTGCTATGAAAAACATAATAAAAAGAAAAAGAACATGGAATATTATGGAAAATATGGATAGATATTAGTAATTGAATATAGTAAAATAAAGTTGAATAAATCTTATATTTGTAACAATGGTCATGCAGAAAATAAAAAGAGGTAATTTCAGTGAAAACAAATATAGTTAAACAAATAATTGCTATCACTTGCATGGTAACTATATTCCTATTAGATCCAACTTTAATAATGGCAAAAAGTACAAAAAATGAAGTATTAAATATTAATCCTAGTCAAGCCATATCGGTTACAGGCGGTAAAATTACAGGTACCTTATCAAAGGATAAGACAGTTTCTATTTATAAGGGAATACCATATGCGGCACCACCCGTAGGAAGTTTCAGGTGGAAGGCTCCCCAACCAGTAAAGGCCTGGAATACAATAAGAAAATGTACTGAGTTCAACGCAAGTGCAATCCAGAATACACAAACTCCGTTTTTGTGCTGGTCAAAAGAGTTTATCATAGATACGACAAAGGGGTATTCTGAAGACTGTTTATATTTGAATGTATGGACTCAAACAAAATCCGAGGATAAGAATAGACCGGTTGTTGTTTATATACACGGAGGTGCTAATACTAGTGGCGGCGCTTCCTGTGATGTATATGACGGCGAAGCAATATCCAAAAAAGGTGTAGTTTATGTTTCAATTAACTACAGAGTTGGTATATTTGGTTTTCTGGCACATCCAGAACTATCAGCAGAAAATTCGGACAAAGTATCCGGAAATTATGCTATCTTGGATCAAATTGCCGCTTTAACTTGGGTAAAGAATAATATCTCAAGCTTTGGTGGAGATCCAAGTAATGTTACAATTGTTGGACAGTCTTCAGGTTCTGCTAATGTTCATTCATTAATATCATCACCAATGGCCAAAGGACTTTTTATAAATGCATTTGCTATGAGCTTGAATTCGATAAACTCTAAACCTGTAACACTAGCACAAAAAGAAGAAGAAGGAACTCGATTATTTAAATACAAAACATTAGATCAGATGCGTGCTATGAACTCTGAGGAATTATTAAAACTTTCTGCATCTTTTTCCGCTGATACTTGCATTGATGGAAGGGTAATTACAGGAAGTACTTATGAAACTTATAAAAATGGAACAGCAAATAAAGTTAACCTCATAACAGGTATGGTTGATGGTGATTCTTTTTTATTCCCAATATTAAGATCCGATACAGCACTCGGTGCACCTACAAAAGCAATTTCAAAGGAAAGATATGAACAGGGTGTTAAAACGGTTTTTGGAACACTGGCAGAAGAATGTCTTGCTGTATATCCAGCTCCTGATGGAGATTCTTTGGATGTATTTAACCGCGTTAACCGTGACGGTGCTATGGCATTACAGTATTATCTTGCTAAGGCAAGAGAATTATGTTCTGCTAATCAGACATACATCTATAATTTTAGTCATATCATGCCTGGACCAGAAGCAGCTCAGATGGGGGCATTCCATTCGGCAGATGTACCATACTGGCTGAATTACTTTTCTCCTCTAAGAGAGGATTATTGGACAAAAAATGATTATGAGCTGGGAAATAGTATGTCTAATTATTTAGTCAACTTCGCCAAAACCGGAAATCCAAACGGTAAAGGTCTGCCGAAATGGAATGCATATGATGGTGGAAATATTTCATTCAACGTTTTAGGGGATAAAATAACGACAGAAAAGCTTACAAATGATCAGACTCAGTTTTGGAAGGATTATTTTGGAACAAAACTTGGTTTTAAATAAGGAGAGTACGAGAAAGTAACGAATAATGTCGGACTAGAAAAAGGATGTTTGTTCAAGTTTGATTCATATGGAGGTAGAGGGGATGGAACAAAAAAGCCATATTTGTGAAGGAAATCTGGATGATGATTGCAAGTGTAAACTGTGCGGGAAGGTCTGTCATGACTGGCAGGATAATGATGATGGAAGCTTTGCCGCCTCCGGAAAAATTGTAACCGTCCGCTGTGAACGTTGTGGAAAGACAGAACGGTATTATGCGGATACTGGAACGGTAATAGACTGATATGAAGCAATAAACCACTCCTACATGGGATGTGGCGGATCGGCTGGGCAACGAATTGTTCATCATCGAACAGCTTCGGTATGGAGGTTAAGATGAAACGTTTTTTATGGGTTATAACTGTCTTATCAGGCGTAGGCATCATCGCCTACAGTGCTTATCTTATGATAATTGGTATGTTCTTCAGCGACTTTATCGCAAGAAATACTATTTTCCTTTCGATAGGCTTCCTATTGCTCACTTTTGGCATCTGGGGCAATATCAACTGTTCAAGAAAAAAACATTTATTAGCCAATGAGAAGCAGGCAGAAGAAAAGCATAAGAATAAGAAGGTAATCGCAACTCCATTAATCGCAATGACTGTTGTTGCGGGTTGTCTTATTTTATCTGTGATAACAACTCTTTTGAGTAACAGTCGCAGTGAGAGCAGCATTGAAGATACGCTACGTCAGTATGTAAAGGATGAATATTCACAAGTGAGCGCATCAATGCCGGAGAATGCAAGATACATACTTTACAATCAGAACACCGAAACCTTTGAGACGGATGCTAATTCACTGCTCAAAGGTTTTACAAATAATCCGAATAAGGTAAATGTTGTTGTGTCATACAAGACCGGTACAAATGAAATTGGCACTTGGGAAACAGAAACAGGAGTACGTATCGGGACAGCATATGCAGAATATATGGATATAGCTATCATAAGGCTGTCAGACTGGGCTCTTATAGAGGAACAGCATTTTGACGCAGTTAGGTCCAATAACCGTCTTGGAAAAGGAGATCAGAACGATACATATGAGATAAGTTTATATGATGATGAGATTTATCGTTATTTAAATGGGTTGTTTAAACATTAATGGATGTTCTAATAATGTATTAATTGAAAAAGAATTATACAGTATATAAATTAAAAAGATGAGATGGGCTGGAAAGTCTAGCTCACTTTTTGTTATCCTTAGGACCTCTGGCGGTTAAGAAAGGAAACCACCATGAAGTCATTTCACAATCCAGGACTGGCATACTTACCAATGAAGATGATATAACGAGGATTAATAAGATTATCAAGTCACTGGTCCGGAATGGTCAATCGCTTCATAAAATCTACATAGGTCATGTTAAGTTTAAAATGTTGAATATGTAGCAGATATTTACTTATAGGGTTATATATAAAGAATATAACCTTTATGATGAATATATCTTGAATATTCATATATATGGTTATATAATAGGATTATGATAACGGAGGTAAAAATATGTTTTTCTATTTTTTAAATAAACCATATATTGCTATTATTGGTGATATGAAGCAATCTCAAAAAATGAATAACAGAAGAGAAGTTCAAAACAAATTGAAACAAGTTTTAGAAGAAATTAATAATAAATATATAGGTGATATTTCATCAAAATTTATTATAACGTTAGGTGATGAATTTCAAGGATTGCTAGGCAATGGTGTAAATACAATGAATATAGTATCTGAGATAGAGAGAAAAATGTATCCTATAAGGATGCGATTTGGTATAGGGATAGGAAAAATTACAACAGATGTTAATAAAGAAATGGCATTAGGAGCAGATGGTCCAGGATACTATAAAGCAAGGAATGCAATTGAATACTTAAAAGATAATGAAAAGAAAAAACAAGCAATTGCTGCGGATATAAGGTTTGAAGTTGAGAGTGATAATCAAGCAGCAACAATAATGATAAACACAATATTAGCATTAATGACAGCGATAAAGGAATCCTGGAGTGATAGACAAAGAGAAATAATTTGGGATATGTTAGAGCATCGGGATAGTCAAATTGGTGTGGCAAAGAGATTAAAAATCCAGCAGCCAGCAGTACAAAAAAGTTTTTCAATAGGCAAATACTATGCATATAAAGATGCGCTAGATACAATAGGAAAAGCACTTGAAGAGATAAGGAGAGATGATGTTTAGAGAATACTTTTTATTATTTCTTTTAGGTCATGTTCTGGGTGATTTTTACCTACAAACAAAGGGAATGGCTGAAATGAAAGAAAAAAACATAAAGTGGGTACTACTACATAGTTTATGCTATTTTGGAACGATGATATTGGTAGGTTTACCGATTATATCGTATAAAATTATATTAGCCATAATACTTGCATCCATACTGCATTTAATTATAGATACTTTTAAATATATTTATCTAGGAAAAAGATTTTGCAGAATACTACTTGTTGGGAACATTAATAAGTACAGTCGTAGTAATTACAACATCGTTTATACTTTGATTTGAAAAACTGCAATAAAAAATTTAGCTGACAGGTAAGATTATTCGAAATTGGACAGAAGGAGGAAAGCATGGAGACATGGTTTTATGAAGTGGTATCGATTGACGGAGACTACGCAAATTTAAGCAGAACAGATATAGCATCTAATGACATTAAGCTTGTAGCAAGAGCATTACTTCCGGCAGAAATCATGGAGGGCAGCAAGCTAAAGTATGAATTAATGCAGTATGAAATCGTTGGTTAGTATTAATAACATAAATAAATTAGAATATAGGGGATAAGTGAAATGAAGGATAAAGTTCAAGGAATAATTAATAAAATCGTATTTTTTGCCGCTACATTAGCGATTGCAGCTGTTTTCTATGAGGGGATGACGCTACAGTGGTACTCGGTAGTAGTTATATTTATTTTAGTGATGGATTATACATTTTTTTCGGCAACTATTGTGAATCTTATTTTTAGAAAAAATAAGGTTTTGCTGATTCTAGATATCATGTCCCTAGTTTTTATTACCATTGCATTTGTTATGAAGGGCATGT
>CAZQTM010000027.1:0-3775 GCA_964595855.1 uncultured Lachnospiraceae bacterium
CAACTGCAGATTGATAATGTATATGCCCTTCCTCTCCTAAATGCAAATTTTCAGATTCATTATTAAGATTTCCCTGACCAACAACATATAATGGATATCCAGTCTCTTTTGCGACCTCTGATGCCAACTGTACACCTTTTCGACTGACGATTCGCCCCATGTATAGTAAGTAATCCTTTTTTTCATTTTGGAAGGGAAAATCATTTACATCATAATAATTAGGAATGACAGCATCATACCATAGCCCATCGCCAATTCCCTGTTGCCCATATACATAATGCATCCACGCATATGATTCAAAAATTCTATAAGGGGCAAATGTTCCTGGATAACCAATTCCTAACTCGACCGTAATTAATCCAACAGCATCAGCAATGACTTTCTGATTTAATCCCATACTACAAAGTAAGATGTCACCCTCTTTCTTTCTCTTTAAAATTCCGGTAATTGCATTTTTATTAAATTCCTGATGTGCAGAATCATCAGGAGTCTGACCAAACAACATCTTTTTCCTATCAAAGTCTCCATATGTTTGTTTTAAAACCTCTTGTGTTGATACCTTGATAAACTCATCACATGTGACCTCTGAGCCTTCAACACCATAAAAGTATACCGTATGACCATAGCTTTTTAATATTTGCGCTAATTTTAGTACCTTTTGCGTAAATGGGCAGATTGAATTGCTTTTTACAGTTTCTAAATAGGCAACTCCCAGCAAATGAAACCTTAATTTTGTCATTATGAGTTCCTTTCAATATATTATTTTCTTATAATTAATAAAAAATCCCTTATCCATACAATATGCAATGTATGGATAAGGGTTCTATCTTATGCTAATCTTAAAACAGTCATGGAAGCCATAAAATCATTTGCCCCTGAGCCATCTACACCTATCAAATTGACGATGTGACCTGATTTATTGACTAATTGTAACGTAGTTTGACTAGCAAATGATATCACTGTGCTTCCAGCAGCTGTTCCACCCCAATCACCGTTTACTGGTTGTGTTATGAAGCCAGATGTAGCAACAGTTGTATCTGCTCCAACTGTATTTACAAGTGAAATTACTACTTCTGTGTCTTGTTCACTATCACTTTTAGCAAATACTGCCCATGAAAAATAGTAAGTTCCTTCAACAACAGTTACAGTATTTGTGTCAAATGTTATACCCGAACCAATGGTACGAACCTGCGATAATGGAACTGCGTCATCATCCTCAAGAGGTACTGGTTCTGTATTTGAATTCTGTAGATAAATACCTCCTAGTAAAGTTGTTGGACCTGACGGACCACTTGGACCGGATGGACCACTTGGGCCGGATGGACCACTTGGACCTGTTGGGCCGCTTGGACCTGTTGGGCCGCTTGGACCTGTTGGGCCACTTGGACCTGTTGCTCCTGTCGGACCTGACGGACCACTTGGGCCTGACGGACCGCTTGGTCCTGTTGGACCTGTTGGTCCTGTTGGGCCTGTTGCTCCTGGAAAACCTATGAAACCTCTTGGTCCTGTTGGTCCCGTTGGGCCTGTTGGGCCCGGAAAACCTGTGAAACCTCTTGGTCCTCTTTCACCTGTTTCTCCTTGGAATCCTCGTGGACCCATTGGTCCTACCGGACCTCTTGGTCCACGACAGCAACATCTATGATATCTGTTTCTGCAACATTCTCTGCCTCTGTCAAAACCACTTTCATCTGGGAATCTTCCGTCTTCCCCTTCAATGCACTCATCATCTCTTCTATCATTTCTGTCTGCGAAGCGACCTTCATCTTGTCTGTCATCTCTGTCATCAAAACGTCCCTCATCTCTGCGTAACTCTCTGTCACCAAATCTATTATTTCCACAGAATGAAGATGCTACTAACTCATTTGTGTTACTAAAGTCATCTAAATTACCCATAATTAATACCTCCTTTTTTATCATAATATGTAGAATTATGGTAATTGGTGCATAATTATGTCTTAAATTCACAAATATAATAAAAGCTTTCGGGCTATTTTATTAGTACGAAAGCTCTTCATATTATTTAATTATATATATTTGAATTATTATTTTAAAAATATCCTGATAACTTTATAATATCCTCTCCCTCAATAAATGCTTTAGTTGCTTTTACTACATCTATAGAGTATTTGCGTAAATACGCCTGTACAGCATGATAGCCTACTGCATAGCCTGCACAATATGGTATACCTAGTGTCTGACCTTCCGGTACCATAGGATGGTCTCCATACATATACTTTCTTACCTCCATAAAACCTTCAACATCCAGATTTTTACCAATAACATTACTCGCAGTTTTCAAACCTATTGTATCAATGCCTGATACCCAGGGACCATTATATTTCTCACCATACAATTGTGCGGCAAAACTTTCTGCCAATCCTTCAATAGCTAAATACTGACTAAGACTTACATTTAAAAAATTCCACTTTATATTGTTGAATAAAACATTGTGATGAAATTCATGGGCAATACAGGAAGATAAACGCATAAGATTGTATTCATTAGGAGCAATCAAAATTTGAATATAGCCAGGGCATGAGCCTATTCCTGTATATCCTTTGCTGTCAGCATGAATATTGGGATCTGCCAGAATGATACCAAGCAGTAATTCATCAGGAATTCGCAATTCCGCCTTTTGTAATATACTATTTGAAAGTTCAATTGCCTGATTTGCTTTGTTCCAGGCATCTGCATTTTTTAATTGTTTAATCATTTCTATAACCTCGTTATCCTTACCAGATAATGCAAGACACCCAAGGATATTTGAATCTTTTGGCATATTCATCATAGTAAACATAGGTGAAAAAGGTTGTAGTAACACCTTATCAAATAATGCAGTTCTATCAGACTCCGACAATAACACGATTTCTTTGTATAATTGATATGTATCTACTATTTTAATATTCATTTTTTATTACACTACCACAACATGAATATAATTAAATCATGCGTGGCTTTCCTTTCATTTTTTAGTTTTTCGTTCACCCTTTGGCCATTTAGGAACTAATTTCAATATAAACTATTACGTTACGTCAAAGTCAATACCTCTACAAAAAAAAGGCTACAGAAAAGTATATCAAAAAAAGCATTCATTTTATGAACGCTTTTTTATAAAATAAATATCTTTATTCAACTATTAATGCTTATAATCCAATTTTTGCAGAAAAATCTTTCATCGCTTCTGATATCTTAATCTGTTGCGGGCAAACTGCTTCACAGCTCCTACACCCAATACAAACACTAGGTCTTTTATCTTCCGGTAATGCATCTACCACCATAGGGGCTAGGAATCCACCACCTGAGAAACAATGTTCATTATAAAGAGAAAGGAGTTTGGGAATATCTAAACCTTTTGGACAATGTGTTGTACAATAACGACAAGATGTACATGGCAAAACTCCACCACGAACCATATCATCCGCTATCTTTACGATTGTATCAAACTCCTCTTTGCATAAAGGCATATCTTCTTTATAAGTTTTTATGTTACTTTTCAACTGTTCCATATTTGACATTCCAGATAATGTAACCGTTACACCCTGTATAGACTGTATAAACCGGAATGCCCATGAAGGAACACTTTCATCCGGTCTCAATTCATTGAGTTTTTTTTCTGCAGCTGTCGGAAGATTCGCCAATTTTCCACCACGTAATGGTTCCATAACCCATATCGGAATCTTTTTTTGATTGAGCAATTCTACTTTTGCTTTTGCATCCTGGAAATTCCAATCAAGATAATTTAATTGTATCTGACAGAATTCCATATATTCTCCAT
>CAZQTM010000027.1:3875-5307 GCA_964595855.1 uncultured Lachnospiraceae bacterium
AAATTCCAATCAAGATAATTTAATTGTATCTGACAGAATTCCATATATTCTCCATAAGCATCGAGAAAATGGTTCATTACATCCAATGAACCATGAACCGAAAATCCTAAATGTTTAATCCTTCCATTCTTCTTCTGTTCTAATAAGTATGACAAAATACCATACTTCTCATCATCCAAATATGGATCAATGTTTTTTTCATATACATTATGAAACAGATAAAAATCGAAATAATCAACGTTACATTTTTTTAATTGTTCTTCAAAAATTTCTTTTACTTTTCCCATATTTGATAAGTCATATCCTGGAAATTTTGTTGCAAGATAATAACTGTCCCTAGGATGTTTGGAAAGATACTTTCCAACCTCAAGTTCAGATTTACCATTATGGTATCCCCATGCTGTATCAAAATAATTGATACCTTCTGATAATGCATATTCTATCATTTGTTTCGTTTCTTCTTCCAGTATGTCTTCATCTCCATTGTTACCAACCGGCAAACGCATCATACCAAGTCCAAGTGCTGAAAGTTTTTTCCCTTGAAATTCATTATAAATCATACTTATCACCCCTAACTATTTTTTCGTAATTCGTTGATTTTGTTCTTTAATGCGGTAACTGCTTCTGTTGCATCTGTTATCTTATCCACTGTTTGTTCCATAGGACACATTCCATCACCGGTCCGATTACTGATTGACTCCACACAATGATCATACTTTACAGATACATTATGACTTTCCAGCCAGTTAATAGCTGCTTTACTTACGGTAATACCATAGCAACCTTTTACTCCTCCAAGAGTGATTACCATTGCTGCAGCTTTTCCGATGATCTTATCAACAACAAAAGAATCTTTTAGAATACCACCTTCATATAAATCAATAAGAGGTGCAATTCCACTTCCTAACTCTGCTTTAACGATAATATTATTTTTTATTATAATACAGGAGGCCCTATCTTCCTGTATTATATTAATTGCCGACTTAATAGCATCTCTCTGCCTTCTAATAAATGGTTGATTCACCATCATAATAATTGCTGGTATTAATAGTAATTGTACCAGTATTCCCGGTATCCCAGCAGCAATTGCAGCCCATACTGTTAAGGCTTTGAGTGAACCACTGATACTAAGTAAAATTGCAAAAGTAATACCATACATTATCCTGCCACAAATCATCGCTATAATTAATGTTATGTATAAACCAATCCGTTTCTTACATATTTTTGTCTTTGTAGACAAAATTCCTGCAATAAATCCATAAGTCATTAGCTCCATAGTCATAATCGGCGCCATTGGATAAATACTGGGCATACCCGTAAGTATACTACTGATTAATGGAAGGATTAACCCAAGCAGTAAACCGTAAACAGGCCCACAAAGGAACCCACAAAGTAACACTGGAAAATGCATTGGTAATAACACTGTACCAGG
>CAZQTM010000027.1:5407-15773 GCA_964595855.1 uncultured Lachnospiraceae bacterium
ATGCTGCCCCTTATTCATACAATATTCTTCTACCGGTTCAACTTCAATACCTTCGTCTAACAATGCCTTAATATCTTTATCGCTAACCTCCCTATAATACTTTAGTATTAAATGCAATCCTGCATTTTCTCCCTGAATTCTCACAGTTTCATTAAATGTCTTTCTAATACATTGCATAAGAAAAATTCTTTTCTTTTCATATAGCTTTTTTGCTCTGTAAATTAATTTGTCCATATATTTTTGATTTAAAAATTCTGCTAACGCTAATTGAATTGACGGGCTTACCCAGATATTACATTCTCTCAAATGATTTTCTATCTTAGGCAACAAGTTTTTGGGTAGTATCAAATAGCCAATTCTGATTGTAGGCGATAAAATCTTGCTAAAACTCCCCAGGTAAATAACATGATCCGGAGCCAGACTTTGTATGGACTGCAATGGTTCCCCCTGATATCTCAACTCACAATCATAATCATCCTCTATTATGTACGCATTCTCGTTCAAAGCATATTGAAGCAATGAAATTCTACCTGCAATGGACATGGAACCTCCTAACGGAAATTGATGCGATGGAGCAACATAGACAAGATCAGGATTAACAAGTTTTTGAGTATATTCTGTATGTATCCCCCGATCACCAATCTCTACAGGTACCATCTCATATCCGTAATCGTTAAATATACACTTGACAAACTGCACACAGGGATCCTGTACAATAACTTTATTCTCCGATTTTTTCAATGACCTAGCCAACAAATCCAGTCCACCTGCAGCCCCTTGAGTTATTACAATTTGTCTATAATCACATTTTATTCCCCTTATACGATATATATAATGGCAGATAGCCTTCTGCAATTGTTCACACCCTGCCAAATCCTCATATGGATATTGATAAAATTGTCCATTAAGACATGCATTTTTCATTAAATTGCTCCAAATTACTCTTGAAAATAACGTAGAATCTGTATTCCCTGCAATGAATGAAATGGTCTTGTCGATGTTCTTAGGTATCTTTTCAATGTTTTTATTTATTATTTCATCTTGTTTTGAAATATTTAATTTTCCAATTTTAACAACAAACGTACCTGACCCTTTCACGCTATTTAGATAGCCTTCAGCAACTAACTGTTCGTATACCTCAATTAATATATTTCTCGAAACTCCTAAATCATTAGCAAGTAAACGAGTGGAAGGTAATCTTTCGCCAGCCTTCAAGTCATCACATAATATTTTATTACGGATCTGAAGTTGTAACTGTTTTGAAATTGTTGTATTGGAACTCCTATCTATATAAAATCCATACATAATCCTTACCTCAAATTGGTACTGTAAAAAATTCAATATATTGGCTCTATTTTAATCCAATTTAAATATATATCATTATAGTTGAACAAACAAGTAAATAATTTTGCTTATATAAAGAATGGAGGATTTATATGAAATATGTATCATTAGGAAATACAGGGGCTAAAGTTAGTGAGGTATGTTTGGGTACAATGATGTGTGGTACTGCACTGGATAAAGAAAGATCTTTTCAGGTATTGGATCATTTTACTACAGAAATGCAAGGAAATTTTATTGATACAGCTAACTGTTATGCTTGGTGGTTTGGAAATGGGGAATTCATTGGAGATGAAAGTGAAAATATCCTTGGTGAATGGATGCACACAAGAAAGAACAGAAATAAAGTTTTTCTTTCCACAAAAGTTGGTGGACGTTTAAAAAATCCACATACCATTCGTGACAATAATGGTATTGTTGATTGGGACCGTGTAAGACAAGAATATGAGGGATTATCCAAAGCTGTAATTATACGTGAAGTGGAAAATAGCCTGTTAAGATTAAAAACAGACTACATAGATTTATACTATACTCACGTTTACGATAACAGCATTGCGATTGAGGAAACTATGGATGCCTTAAATACACTGATTGTGGAAGGTAAAATTAGATATATCGGTGCAAGTAATTTGTCTACAAGTCAATTAAAAAATGCAAATTTAATAGCAATTTCAAAGGGTCTGAAGCCTTATAGTGTACTTCAGCAGGAATATTCCTATATTCACCCTAATAAAGATTTAGATGCTGGCATCATTAACCATGCTGACAATCAAATGCTTGAATATGTTAATTCAAATAACCTAGGCTTCTGTGCTTATTCTCCGTTACTAAAGGGAATCTATACAAATCAGGATAAAAAGTTTTCATATTATAACTGGCCATTGTTCAACTCTCAACAGTCTCTAAAAAAGCTTGCATTAGTTGAAAAACTATCCTCTGAACTTAACATAACAGGCAACCAATTGGTTCTTTGCTGGATGTTAAAACAATGTCCAACAATTGTCCCTTTACTTGGTTTTAGTAAGACAGAGCAATATTTTGAAAATATTCAGGCAGTGAATATTGAATTACCGCAGGACATCTTATTTGCCATGAATAAAGCAATAACAGAATAATTTATTAAAAAGATGTAATCATAATGATATCAAACAATAAATAACATCCATGAGAAAGGTATGTTTCACAATGATTTCTGTTTGGACAGATAATTCCCATATGCCGGTTTTTGACAGTTTAAAGAAAGATATTAAAACAGATGTATTAGTTATTGGAGGCGGAATAGCTGGTATTTTGTGTGCCCATATGTTAAAAGAAGCATCTATTGATTATGTTCTTGTGGAATCAGATACCATTTGTAATGGCATTACACATAATACAACAGCTAAAATTACCTTTCAGCATGGTCTGATATATGATAAACTGATGCACCGTTTTGGGGAAGAAAAGGCTAAAATGTATTTGGACGCAAATAGAGAAGCATTTCAAAAATTTGCTAGGCTCTGTCAGGATATAGACTGTGATTATGAGATTATGAATTCTTTTGTTTATTCCCTGTTCGATGGTAATAAGATAGAAAAAGAAATAAACACCCTAAATAAAATTGGATTGGATGCTGAATATGACAGTTGTCAATCCCTTCCATTTTCTGTTGCTGGGGCAGTAAAATTTAAAAACCAGGCTCAGTTTAATCCTTTAAAGTTTTTATCAGTAATAGCAAAAGATCTTACTATCTATGAACATACTAAAGTGCAAGAATTAGTAGGCACAAAAGCCATTACAAATCATGGCATCATTACTGCAAATAGCATTATAGTAACAACACATTTTCCTTTTATAAATAAACATGGTAGCTACTTTCTAAAAATGTATCAGCACCGCTCTTATGTAATAGCACTGAATAATGCCCCTAATTTAAATGGTATGTATTTAGATGAAGCCCAAAAAGGGATGTCTTTTAGAAATTACAAAGATTTGCTCCTGATTGGCGGAGGTGATCATAAAACTGGAAGAAAAGGCGGTAATTGGGAAGAATTACGAAATTTTGCAGTTAAATATTATCCTCAATCAGTGGAACAATACCACTGGGCAACACAAGATTGCATGACACTTGACAATATTCCATATATTGGTCAATATTCATCAAATACAGAAAATATCTATACTGCTACAGGTTTTAATAAATGGGGAATGACTTCCTCTATGCTTTCTGCTATGATTCTCTTAGATTTAATAAAAGGAAATGGCAGCCCATATGCTGCCATTTTCTCACCATCAAGAACGATTCTTCGTCCGCAACTTGCTATTAATGCTTTTAATGCTGTTACCAATTTACTAACACCAACTCCAAAACGCTGTCCGCATATGGGATGTGCATTAAAATGGAATGCAAACGAGCATACATGGGACTGTCCCTGTCACGGATCTCGTTTTAAAAGTAATGGGGAGCTTATTGATAATCCTGCTACCAGGCCTTTAAAAATAAAATAATATATCATTGAAAGTTAAATTTTTCTGTTTGAAATCGCCGACTTCATATCTTTTACAAAATCAGTCACATATGGAGTGGAACTTTTTCCATGTTTTGCAATAATATCCATAATAGCAGAACCAACAATGATACCATCTGCATATCCTGACATTTTTTTAGCCTGCTCTTCATTTGATATTCCAAACCCAATTGCACAGGGAATATCCGGATTAACTTCTTTAACGGATTGAATCATCTCATCAATTTTTGTAGAGATGTTTGTTCTCATCCCAGTAACCCCAAGGGAAGAAACACAATATACAAATCCAGTTGCTTCTCTAGCAATCATTTGTATCCTATCATAAGAACTAGGTGTAACAAAACTGATAAAATCCAGTCCATACTTTCGAAATGATGATACAAATTCTTCTTTTTCCTCAAATGGTACATCAGGGAGAATAATTCCATCCATACCAATTTTGTATGATTTTTCAGCAAATTTCTCGATTCCGTAGGAGAAAACGACATTTGCATAAGTCATAAACACCATTGGTACTGATATTTCTTTACGAAGTTCTTCTACCATCTCAAATATATTTTCCGTTTTTATTCCTCCAGCAAGAGCACGACAGTTTGCATTTTGTATAACCGGTCCTTCTGCAACCGGATCTGAAAAGGGAATCCCCAATTCTATAAGATCTGCACCACTTTCTACCATATTCTTAATAATAACTTTTGTTGTATTTAAGTCCGGATCACCACATGTTATAAAAGGAATAAATGCCTTACCATTTTGAAAAGCTTCTTTTATTTTACTCATAAATATTCTCCCCTCTGTATCTTGCAATAGCGGCACAGTCTTTGTCACCACGGCCGGATATATTGATTACCAATATTTCAGACTTATCCATTGTTTTAGCCATTTTCATAGCCTGTGCAACCGCATGGGCAGATTCAATTGCCGGAATAATTCCCTCTGTTCTACTTAAATACTCAAAAGCTGAAACCGCTTCATCATCCGTAATCGCAACGTATTCAGCCCTTCCGATATCATGAAGCCATGCATGTTCCGGTCCAATTCCAGGGTAATCAAGTCCCGCCGAAATAGAATAAACCGGTGCAATTTGACCAGACTCATCCTGACAGAAATACGACTTCATTCCATGAAAAATTCCTTCTTTTCCGGTCGTGATTGTGGCTGCTGTTTCAAACGTATCAACTCCATGTCCGGCTGCCTCACATCCAATCAGTCGTACTGATTTATCATCAATAAAATGATAGAATGCACCCATTGCATTACTTCCGCCCCCCACACAGGCAATCACTGCATCAGGCAGTTTTCCTTCTAATACTAAAATCTGTTCTTTTATCTCCCTAGATATAACAGATTGAAAATCTCTAACCATTTGTGGAAATGGATGTGGTCCCATAACCGATCCCATACAATAGTGTGTATCATCAATACGAGTAGTCCATTCACGGAACGCTTCAGATACAGCATCTTTTAAAGTAGCCGTTCCAGATGTAACGGGAATAACCTGAGCACCTAGCAATTTCATGCGATATACATTTAAAGCCTGACGCTTTATATCTTCCTGTCCCATAAAAATAACACAATCCATTCCAAATAATGCTGCGGCCGTTGCTGTTGCAACCCCATGTTGTCCTGCTCCTGTTTCAGCTATCAGCCGAGTTTTACCCATTCTTTTTGCCAGTAGTGCCTGACCTAATACATTATTTATTTTATGTGAGCCAGTGTGATTAAGATCTTCTCTCTTTAAATAAATTTTTGCTCCCCCCAAGTCATTACTCATTTTTTCTGCATAATACAGCCTGCTTGGTCTGCCTGCGTATTCATTTAATAACCTTTCTAATTCGGATTGAAATTGCTCATCCTTTTTATAGTATTCATATGCTTTTTCCAATTCGATTACTGCATTCATTAGCGTTTCCGGTATGTATTGCCCACCATGTACCCCAAATCTCCCTTTTCCTGCTTTCATTTTATCTACTTAACCTCCTGAATTTCTTATGGCATTTATAAATGCCCTCATTTTTTCATAATCTTTAACACCATCTTTTTCTAATTTAGAACTTGCATCTACTGCATAGGGATGAAGTGTATTAATTGCAAATGCCACATTTTCTGATTCTAAACCACCTGCCAAAAAATATGGTCGCTGTAATGCATTTATAAATGACCAGTCAAAAATCTCTCCTGAACCACCTTTTTTATTGTCAAGAAGAATATAATCTGACTTACTAACTGCTGCTTTCTTAGCATCCTCTTCACATGTGACCGAAAAAGCCTTTATAATAGGTAAATTTAAATTATTTCTCAATTTGCTAATATATCTTTGATCTTCACTCCCATGAAGTTGTATGATATCAATCGAATTTCTCTTAACAATATCTATTACGGAGTCCATTGGTTCATCTACAAAAACACCAACAACCTTAATTTTAGAATTCAGAAAAGATTGAAATACTCTTGCATCTTCTGGTGATACATAATGTCTACTATTCTTTGCGAATACAAATCCCATAAAGTCAGGTAAGAGTTCATTCACATACTCTATTTCAATCTTACGTGTAATTCCACAAATTTTAATTTTAACCATATTTAATCCCCATGCCGGAGCTGTCCTCTCAGTATTTCAAGCATTTCTTTCTTATTTTCTGCTTTCATCAGTACCTCTCCAATTAATACACCATTTATATTTACATCTTTAAGCCTTTTAATATCCTGAGCAGTCTTAATTCCACTTTCTGCAACAAATAGTATATTGTCTGGGATATATCCTCGAAGCCTCAGACTGTTTTCAATATCTACGGAAAAATCCTTAAGATTACGGTTATTCACACCTATTATACGAGCATTAGCTCTTAAAGCAATTTCCACTTCCCTTTCGTCATGCACCTCAACTAATGCTGACAGGCCAAGTGTATCACAAATATTTATATACTCTCGCATGATATCCACATCTAGCAATGTTGTGATAAGAAGCACCGCACTTGCTCCTAATGTCTTTGCCTCATATAACATATACTCGTCTATCGTAAAATCTTTTCGAAGACAAGGAATGTTTACAACCTTTGAGATTTCTTCTAGATATCTATTTTCTCCCAAAAACCAATGTGGTTCTGTTAATACTGATATACACGCGGCTCCAGCTGTTTCATATTCTTTTGCAATTGATATATAATCAAACTTTTCTGTAATTATCCCCTTAGAGGGAGATGCCTTCTTACATTCACAAATAAAAGATACATCATTCTTTTTTACCAGCGCCTTTTCAAAAGGAAAACCTGTATTACCATTCATAGATAATGCATGGGCTTTCATCTTTTGAAGCGAAACATCTTTTTTTGCTATATTGATTCGCATGGCTGTATAATCTGCTATTGTATGTAATATGGTTTTCATGGCGTACCTCCTACTTGGACTCCCGAATGAACTCCTCTAATTTTCTTAAAGCTTCCCCAGAATCAATTTTTTGTGACGCCAATTTTATACCCTCTGCGATGGAATCTGCTTTACCTGCAATGTAAAGTGCTGCTCCCGCATTTAACAATACAGCATTTCGTTTGGGTCCTCTTGTTCCGCTTAATATATCTCTTGTTATCCTAGCATTTTCTTCAGGTGTACCACCTTTCATATCCTCTTTCATACATCTTTCAAAGCCAAACTCCTCTGGTGTTATCAAATAATTTTTAAACTCTCCATCTGAGAATTCGCAGACTTTAGTAGCTGCAGCTAAAGAAATTTCGTCTAATTTATCCTGCCCATATACAACCATTCCTCTTTTCACACCAAGACTACTTAGTACCCTTGCAAGTGGCTCTACAAGCGATTCATCATATACACCAAGCAACTGCATATCGGGTGAAGCAGGATTCGTAAGTGGACCCAATATATTAAATACTGTTCGTATTCCCAATTCCTTTCTGATAGACCCTACATATTTCATTGAGGTATGATATATCTGAGCAAAAAAGAAACATATTCCGACCTTATTTAATAATTCCAAGCATTTTGCTGGGGATTGTTCAATATTTACCCCTAATGCTTCCAGACAATCTGCCGTACCACACTGAGAGGATGCTGCTCTGTTACCATGTTTTGATACCTTTACACCTGCTGATGCCATCACGATTGCTGCTGTTGTTGAAATATTAAAGCTATTTGATCCATCTCCTCCAGTTCCAACAATCTCCATTAATTCAAAAGTATGTTCAACCTTCATTGCATGCTCCCTCATAGCAGCAGCACACCCTGATATTTCGTCAATTGTTTCCATTTTAGTACTTTTTGTAGAGAGTGCCGCTAAAAATGCTGCATTCTGCACCTGTGTTGTCTCCCCATTCATAATCTCATTGATTACGGTATACGCCTCTTCATATGTTAAGTCTTTCTTATCAACTATTTTCATTATCGATTCTTTAATCATCATTCTTTTCCTTTCGTTATTTCTAAAAAGTTTCTAATTATTTTGCATCCCTCAGGTGTCATAATGGACTCCGGATGAAACTGAACTCCATATATTCTATAATCTCTGTGTTTTACTGCCATAATTTCACCTTCAACTGTCTTTGCTGTAATTTGTAAGCAATCGGGAAGAGTATCTTCCACTACTGCCAGCGAATGGTATCTGGCAACCATTGTTTCATTCTCACAACCTTTAAATAAAGGGCTGTTTAGATCCAAAATGGTATTTGACTGTTTTCCATGCATCATTTGTTTTGCATAAGATACAGTTGCTCCAAAAGCCTTACAAATAGCCTGATGTCCAAGGCAGACGCCAAGTATTGATGCCCTATTTGCAAACTTTTTTACTACGTCAATGCATATTCCTGCATCTTCAGGTCTACCTGGCCCCGGCGATAAAATGATAGCTGTCGGCTTAAGTTCTTCCAACTCTTCAACAGTCATTTCATCATTTCGTATTACACGGATATTTTGATCAATAGAGCCAATTAACTGATAAAGGTTATAAGAAAAACTATCATAATTATCTATTAAATAGATCATAATACATCCTCCTGTGCCTTCATTAATGCCTTGACGACTGCAGCTGCCTTATTCGTACACTCTATATATTCACTCCGGGGTATCGAATCAGCTACAATCCCTGCTCCACTTCTAACAAATACCTTTCCATTTCTTTTATATGCAATACGAATTGCAATACACATGTCAAGGTTTCCGGCAAAATCCAAATATCCGATTGCCCCTCCATAAATACCTCTTTTCGTATGTTCTAGATTATTTATCAACTGACATGCTTTTATTTTTGGTGCACCGGAAAGAGTACCGGCTGGAAGAATCGCATCTATGGCATCTATGGCGGACTTGTCATCTGCTATAATTCCTTTCACTGTTGATCCAATATGCATTACATGTGAAAAACGTTCAATCGCGTGATATTTTTCAACGGATACAGACCCAAATTTACTAATTTTGCCAATATCATTTCTTCCAAGGTCAACTAACATGTTGTGCTCAGCCAGTTCCTTTTCATCCTTTAATAGTTCTTCCTCATATTCAGTATCTTCTTTTCTGGTACTTCCCCGCGGACGAGTACCAGCAAGTGGGAAGGTATGAAGTACACCATTCTCCAGTTTTACAAGTGTCTCTGGAGATGCTCCTGCCACTTCCATATCTGAGCTCGAAAAGTAGAACATATATGGAGAAGGATTCAAGGTTCTTAGTATTCGATAGGTTCCAAGTAATGATCCTTCAAATTCAGCCTCCATACGATTGGAAAGCACAATCTGAAAAATATCTCCCTCTTTAATATAATGCTTCGCCTGATTCACCATATGACAATATTCTTCCTCTGTGAAAAGTGCTTTCAATTCAGATTTTAATTTCCCAGGTGTTGATTTTTGAGGAATTCCACTAGTAATTATTTCCTCCAATTTAGCAAGTTCCTGTTTTCCTCTTATGTATTCTGCTTCTACATTTTCCATGGAGATGTTGACAAGTAAAATAATCTTTTGTTTAAAATTATCAAAGGCGATTACTTTATCAAACAACATCAAATCGACATCCTGAAAGCCTTCTGAATCAATAGCATCAAGGTTAAGTGTTCTCTCGGAATACTTTATATAATCATATGCAAAATACCCTACAAGTCCACCTGTGAATGTTGGCAACCCCTCAAATTTGACACTCTTATGTTCATCCATAATCTTCTTAATATACTTACCGGGGTCATTTGTCTCAAACGATAAATCTCCAATCTTCATTTTCCTATTAAGACAAGATATTTCTAATTTTGGATCATAACCTAAATACGTATATCTTCCCCACTGCTCATTACCTGATATAGACTCTAGAATATAACAATGCTTAGATATGTTTTTTAGTTTCATTAGTAACTGTATAGGTGTAATCGAATCTGATAAAATCTCTAAACTCATTGGCGCTGTTTTGTACTTACCTATCTGTGCTAATTGATTAATTTCTTCATACGTTGGCTCAATCATGATTTTCTCTCCTTTCTAAAATTTCTGTCATATAAGATTTTTTAGTTATCAGAAAAAAAATGATAA
>CAZQTM010000028.1:0-1361 GCA_964595855.1 uncultured Lachnospiraceae bacterium
CAGCAAGAGTAAAGAAGCAACATTAATGACCGAATCGGAAGGTACAGAGGAAACTACCATCACAATTCCAGAAGAACCATTAGAGGAAGATGCTTATCCGGAAATTAATACTCTTGTAAAGCAGTACTATCAGGCTATGGCAGATGGTGATATTGAAACACTTCAGAAAATTAAGAGTGCCATGGATGAGAAGGAACAGATAAAGATTAAGAAGAAGAGTGAATATATTGAGAATTACCCAACAATTAAATGCTATACAAAAAAAGGACCTGTTGAGGATTCGTTTGTTGTTTATGCCTATTATCAGGTAAAACTGAAAGATTATGATTCTTTAGCACCAGGGTTAAATACGTTATATATATGTAAAAACAGTGACGGTAATTATTATATTAATGATGGCGAGCAGGATGAGACAATAATAAATTATTGCAAAGCGGTTTCATCTCAGGATGATGTAATCGATTTATTCAATTCTGTTCAAGTTGAATATAATGACTTAAAGACTACAGATGAAAAATTAAGCAAATTTTTAGATGAACTTCCAGATTTACTCACTTCAGCAGTTGGAGAAGAATTAGCAAAATTAGAAGCATCTACACAGGAAGAAACGCAAGAGGAAACGCAGGAAGCTACAACAGAGGAAGTAAAGGAAACAGAGGCTGCCACTACAACAGTTGTTAAGAAAGTTAAAACAACAGATGTTGTTAATGTAAGAAGTTCTGATAGTGAGACAGCAGATAAATTAGGTAAAGTGCAAAAGGATGAAGTCTTTACTTTACTTGAAGAAAAAGGTAATGGCTGGTCTAAGATTGATTTTGAGGGAAAAGAAGCATTTATCAAAACAGAATATCTGACTGTGGTTTCTGAAGAGACAGTAGAAAATAATGATAGTAAAAATACTGATACGGATACACAATCTGCTGATAATTCACCAGTAAGCGGTACGGCAACTGTAAAGACAACAGTAAATGTAAGAGCATCTGCAAATGAAACTGCTGAAAGATTAGGTGTCTGTTATAAAGGCGATAAGTTAGAAGTTGTTATGAAACAGGCGGATGGCTGGACAAAAGTAAAATATAATAAAAAAACAGGTTATGTGAAGTCAGAATTTTTAGAGTAAAGATACTTGGTGTTTTCGTTTATGAGAACACCAAGTATTTTTTTTGTAAAGAAGGAAATACTTTTACTAAACAAGAGTGCTTTAACTGGAGGATAAAATGATTTACAAGGATGATTTTGAGTTATTGCATGAAATACAGAAAAATGCTGAATATTTATCGAAGAATATTAAAATTGTGACACAAATGATAGATGATAATCAAATGGAATTAGAACTGTCAAAGCAGAATCTGGATTTATCA
>CAZQTM010000028.1:1461-2541 GCA_964595855.1 uncultured Lachnospiraceae bacterium
TATATACTTGAATACAAATAGTTCTTCAATTTAATGTAGAAAAGTGTTGCAATCTAAATATTCACGTTATATAATGCAAAAGACAAAGGTGTCTAGCATGGCGGGAATATACTGCCGTGCTTTTTTAGGTTAAGCACCTTACAAAACAAAACATATAAACTATTAAGGAGGAATTGTCATGTCTTACGTTGATGAAGTCATTGACATGGTGGTAAAGAAAAATCCAGCTCAGCCGGAATTCCACCAAGCAGTAAAAGAAGTTTTAGAATCTCTTCGAGTTGTTATTGAAGAAAATGAGGATGTTTACAGAAAGGAAGCTTTACTGGAAAGAATTACAAATCCAGAAAGACAGATTATGTTCAGAGTACCTTGGGTGGATGACAAGGGACAGGTTCAGGTAAATACAGGTTATCGTGTACAGTTTAACAGTGCAATTGGTCCTTATAAGGGTGGACTTCGTCTTCATCCTTCTGTTAATATTGGTATTATTAAATTCTTGGGATTTGAACAGATCTTCAAAAACTCTTTAACAGGACTTCCAATTGGTGGTGGTAAAGGTGGTTCAGACTTCGATCCAAAAGGAAAATCAGATAGAGAAGTTATGGCATTCTGCCAGAGCTTTATGACAGAACTTTGCAAATATATTGGTGCTGACACAGATGTTCCAGCTGGTGATATTGGAACAGGAGCAAGAGAAATTGGTTACATGTTTGGACAGTACAAGAGAATCCGTGGTTTATATGAAGGAGTACTTACAGGAAAAGGTTTATCTTACGGTGGATCACTTGCAAGAACTGAAGCTACAGGATATGGTTTATTATACTTAACAGAAGAAATGTTAAAATGCAATGGTTCTGATATCAAGGGCAAGACAGTTGCTGTATCCGGAGCTGGTAATGTTGCTATTTATGCAATTCAGAAGGCACAGCAGTTAGGTGGAAAAGCGGTAACATGCTCTGATTCTACAGGCTGGATTTACGATTCAGAAGGAATTGATGTTGCTTTATTAAAAGAAATTAAAGAAGTAAAACGTGCTAGACTTACTGAATATGCAGCAGCTAGAAAGAGTGCACAGTATCA
>CAZQTM010000028.1:2641-15271 GCA_964595855.1 uncultured Lachnospiraceae bacterium
TAAAACGTGCTAGACTTACTGAATATGCAGCAGCTAGAAAGAGTGCACAGTATCACGAAGGAACAGGCGTATGGACAGTTAAATGTGATGTTGCTCTTCCTTGTGCTACACAGAACGAACTTGATATTGAAGATGCTAAGACATTAGTAAAGAACGGATGTAAAGCAGTATGTGAAGGTGCTAACATGCCTACAACTTTAGAAGCTACAAAGTATTTACAGGAAAACGGAGTTTTGTTTGTACCTGGAAAAGCTGCTAATGCAGGTGGTGTTGCTACTTCTGCACTTGAAATGAGTCAGAACTCAGAAAGATTAAGCTGGACATTTGAAGAAGTTGATGGAAAATTAAAGAACATCATGATTAATATTTACCACAACTTAGATGATGCAGCTAAGAAGTACAATATGGCAGGTAACTATGTTGCCGGTGCTAATATTGCAGGCTTCCTTAAAGTTGCAGACGCTATGACTGCTCAGGGAATTTGTTAATTGAATAGATAGAACAAATTTAAGCCCTGGAATTGTATTTTGTACAATTTCCGGGGCTTTTTTGCGTTATGGAAATAGCTTACTATAGAATCCCATAGAAAATATAAAGTATGATAAGTATTGTTTAGCAATAAAAGATTGCAATGCGGAAGAATATGTGATGGGGTAAAAAAGATGTTTTCAATTAACTTTATATTGGCATATATATTAATTGTTATATTGTGTGTACTTTCTCATGTGTTTCTCAATTGGCGTTTGGAATACTATGATGCAAAAGTACAAAAGAATAATATTTATTGGGAAAAAATTCGGGAACGATGTATTAGTGAAAAAAATTATAATTTAAAAAGTAATGAAATCAAAAAATTGAAAAAACCTCAAATGCTTGCTGCATTTTATAGTGTATTTTCTGATATGCCGAAAGAAGAATTTCAAACTATAATGATTGCGAATAAAGAGAAAATTATATATTTGAGCAGTCATTATAAAAATACTATGATGAAATCCTATTTTGCTTATGTTATCAGTACATTTCATATCAATACTAAATTACAGTTAGATGAATTGAATAATCTAATGGTACAATATCTATTAAGTCATTCAGTTTATGTCAGAGAAAATGCATTAAGGGCTATTTATAGTTTCGGACAGGTGGAAATTATTATTAAAGCTTTTCAAACACTATCACAAAACAATATCAATCATAATGAGAAATTATTATCTGATGGTTTAATGACATTCAACGGAAAAATTGATAAATTATCAGAAGTATTAATGGAAAATATAAATCATTTTAATGTTTGCTATCAGGTTGCAATTATTAATTTCTTTTCTTACAAGGAAGAACATCGTTTTGATTCATTAATTGTTAAGAAATTAATAGATAACAAAACAGATGTAAACGTGCAATGCTGTATCTTAAGGTGTATTGGAAAGGTAAAGTCCAGAGATAATAAAAACATATTTCTGGATATACTGAGAACATATAAAAATTCGGATAGGTGGCAACTTGCAGCCGTTTCTGCCAATCTACTAACAAAATATTCGGGTGACGTAGAAGTGGCAAAAGTATTAAAAGATTCAATCACTTCTAATAATTGGTATGTTAGAATGAATTCTGCAAAAACACTGATTCAAATAGGAGTCTTGCAGGAAGATGTACAAGTAATACTGAATGGTGATGATGAATATGCAAAAAATGCTTTGACCTATGCAATGAGTCTATGTTAGAAAGAAAAACAATAAAATGATTAGTAATATAAGATTATTTATTTCCTTTTGTAACTATTTTTTTGCCGGTTATGTAGTTATTTATGCTACATATATGATGATCGGTAACTTATATGGATCAGTAAAGATGTATCAAAATAGAAGAATGGAGCAACTTCATAATGTGTTAGATCATGAATTTTATTATCCTGTTTCGATTATGGTTCCTGTATATAATGAAGGGATGACTGCAGTACAAACAGTTCGTAATCTGTTAAAACTGGATTATAAAACGTATGAGATAGTGGTAATTGATGATGGGTCAGAAGATGATACCAAACAATTACTAATAAATATATTTTCATTAAAGCAGGAAATGGAACGCCCAATCCGATATGCTGTTGCATGTAAAACAATTAATGAAGTTTATAAAGGGTCAAGTCAAGGGGTCTTGATAACTTTGTGTTCAAAGGATAATGGAGGATGTAAGGCAGATGCTTGTAATGCAGGATTAAACCTTGCTTCTTATCCATATATTGTCAATATAGATGGAGATGAAATTCTGCAAAAAGATGCACTCATATATGCCAGCAGAGCCATTTTAGAGGATGAAAATGTCATTGGAGTTGGAGGAAATTTAAAAATTTCAAATGATGTTAAATTCAAAGATGCAGTACCGGTTGAATCAAGACTAGGTAATAATCCGATTGTAAATATGCAAGTGTTGGAATATGGTAGAAGCTTTTTAGGATCCAAGATATTACAGAATACTTTGAATATGAATCTCATTATATCAGGTGGATATGGACTATTTGATAAATCTGCACTGATTGTAGTTGGTGGATATGACGTTAACTCTATGGGCGAGGATATGGAATTGACAATGAAAATTCACCAGCATTTCCGTAAAAACAAGATAAATTATAAGATGAAATATGTTCCGGACAGTATATGCTTTACACAGGCACCAGCCAGTATGAAGGACTTGCGACGCCAGCGAGAAAGATGGTATTGTGGCCTAATGCAGACACTTTTGAAATATAGATTTATGGTCTTCAATCCAAAATATGGGTTGATTGGAATGTTTATGTTACCATATGTAATTTTGTATGAATTGCTTAGTCCTTTTTTTACATTATTAGGTTTATTTATCATTCTGTTTTGTTTATGGGATAAGACACTTAATACTCCATATTTTCTATATTTGTATCTCTTATATGCACTATATGGAATATTGATTACAATGGTCTCTTATTTGGATAATATTTACATGAAATCAGATTCCATAACGATAACTGATATCGTAAAAAGTTTTTTTACAGTATTACTGGATACCTTTTTCTTTCGCCTGTATCTATCTATAGTAGAATTATTTGCATTCGTTAAAATAAAAAAAGTTGCTTCAAAGTGGGTTTCCCCAGACCGTGTTAAGGTGCATTCATCAGATGTTAAGAACAATGATATTTAGGAGAGAAAGATTTGCATAATAAAAATTTATTATCAGGTATTTTAACAATAGCAGTATGTCTTCTTATATTGACTGCTATTTTTGTCATGTTATTTATTCCAAAATATAAAGCTGAGGTAAAAAAAGTGCAAAATAATCAAGTAAGTATGTTTTCATGGAATATGGAATTGACAAATAATGAAGCATTTCAGCAGTTATCAGTACCTATGAAAGAGCTTGGAATCACTCGAATTTATCAATTGGTTCCAATAGAATATTTGTCAGAACCGGAAGTACCTGTTATGATAAAAAATTTACTTGATATGGGAATTAATACATCATTTTTAACCGGTGACTCGAGTTGGATGACGGATGGACTTACTGAGTATAAACAGATTGTAGATGCTATTGTGAAATATAATCAAAACGTGGACAAGAATCTTGCAATAACAGAAATTGCATTGGATATGGAGGCACATTCATTACAAGAATGGCAACAGAACCCGAAAGAATCTTTAAAAAAATACATTGATCTGATGAAACAGGCTAAGGAATACTCGAATGAACGAGGACTGAAGGTGATTCAGGTCATTCCTACAACATTAGATGAAATTGACAGTGAGTTATTCGAAACATTTCTTACAGAATGCTGTGATGAATTATCCATTATGAATTATCGAAAGAGTACAGCACTCAAAGCAATCGATAGAGAAATGGAACTGTGCAAGAAATATAACATCCCCATTGAGACTATTTTTGAAACCATGCCAAAGAGCGAGGAACAGGGTGTAACAGAGGCTATTACGTATTATTATGATGGACTAGATACAATGCAGGAAGCTGTTACAGCAATCAAGGAAAAATATGGAGAATCTCTTGGAATTGCATATCATCATTACACGATGCTTTACTATCTGTCTACCGGTAATTATTTAGCAGAAATTTATCCGTATAGTAATGGAAAAGAGGATATGAGTGGAATGGGGCAGCCCATTCATCCTGGAAAATTATTATTGACAGGAGAAGATGGAAGCCAGGTAATTGCTACTACGTATTGGCCAAAAAGAAAAGGGAATCAGTGGGAGTATTGTTTTTTAGCTGTAGGAGTAGAAATTAATAAGAATTATACTGTAACTAGGTATGATCTATTTCAAAATGAAAAACTGAAAAAAGTTATTATATTTCCTACACCGATTCGAGATAAAAAGTCACAGATAAAGCTACAATTAGAATGAAATTAAGTAAAAATAAGAAAACGAATGCAATTTAATGTGTTATAATCTATTTTGATGTGGAACAATACAACTAAAAAAGAGCTCTGCATATAAGTTATAAAGGAGCAATGCTTTAATGTCTTACTTTAAAATGAAACAGAAATACAAAAGCCAGTATGATGTTATGACAAAGGAACCTGTAGAAAAGTTGATTGTATCATTAGGATTGCCTACGACAATCAGTATGCTTGTTACAAACATATACAATATGGCGGATACATATTTTGTTGGCAGGCTTGGCACCAGTGCAAGCGGGGCAGTTGGAGTCGTATTTGCCCTGATGGCAATTTTACAGGCATTTGGATTTATGTTTGGCCATGGAGCAGGAAGTATCATCAGTAGAAAGCTTGGAGCAAAACAAATTGAGGATGCAAGAAAATTTGCATCTACCAGTTTATATACATCCATTTTGTGTGCATTTATCATAACTACATTTGGACTAATATTCATTACCCCCTTTATGAAGTTATTAGGTAGTACAGATACGATTCTCCCATACGCCAGAACATACAGTATTTTTATTTTACTTGCTTCCCCCGCTATGATTTCAAGCTGTGTTATGAATAATATACTTCGTTATGAAGGAAAAGCTTTTTTTGCCATGATTGGATTAACAGCGGGAGGCTTCCTGAATATTTTTGGAGACGCCTTTTTTATGCTTGGTTTTGGTATGGGTATTGAAGGTGCCGGTTTATCAACTGCTATTTCTCAATATATCAGTGCGTTAATACTACTTAGCATGTTTTTAAGAGGTAAAACACAGAGTAAGTTTTCCCTGCGATATTTTACCCATGATTTTAGAGATATTATAGAAATTATTCGTACAGGACTTCCAAGTATGGCAAGACAAGGTTTAGCAAGTGTCTCAACTATGTTATTGAACATACAGGCAGGAATTTATGGGGACGCAGCAATAGCTGCAATGAGTATTGTCTCCAGAGTTTGCAATTTTCTGTTTAGTGTAGGTCTGGGAATTGGTCAAGGCTTTCAGCCTGTTGCGGGATTTAATTATGGTGCGGAAAAGTATTCCCGTGTAAAGAAAGGGTTTTATTTCACATGGCTTTTTGGAACGATTATGCTGGGTATCTTTTCTGTTACAGGAATGGTTTTTGCAAAACAGCTGGTCACATTTTTTAGGGATGATGCAAAGGTTATTGAAATCGGAACATTTGCGTTAAAAATTCAGTGTATTGCCTTGTTTTTTATACCATTATCAGTATGTGGAAACATGATGTTTCAAAGTGTTGGGAAGAGCAATACGGCAACATTTTTATCAACGCTACGAGGTGGTTTATGCTTTATTCCAATCTTATATCTATTCCATTTCTTGTTTGGGCTGTTGGGAATTCAGATAGCACAGACAGTAGCGGATATTTTAGCTAGTATTATGACCATTCCATTTGTTATAAGATTTTTTAAATTTTTACCACCTGACCGTATTAATAAAGAAGAATAACAGTAATAATATAGTTAAGATTCATTCACGGAGATTATTATGATAAATAGATTTTCCAGAACAGAGCTTCTAATAGGTGAAAAGGCACTAAATAAACTTAAAAAATGCAGGGTCGCTGTATTTGGAGTAGGCGGAGTGGGCGGTTATGTTGTAGAGGCATTAACAAGAAGCGGAATTGGTGCATTCGATTTAATTGATCATGATATAGTCAGCCTGACAAATATAAATAGACAGATTATTGCAACGACCAGTACCATCGGAAGGGAAAAGACAGAAGTAATGAAGGAGAGAATGCTTGATATCAATCCTGATGTTGATGTAACATTATACCCTTGTTTTTTCTTGCCGGAGAATAAGGATGAATTTGATTTTTCAAGGTATGATTATGTGGTAGATGCAGTCGATACAGTTACAGCTAAAATAGCTATCATAGAGGAAGCAAAGAAGGTTGGAGTTCCAGTTATTAGTAGTATGGGTGCCGGAAATAAATTGGATCCCAATATGTTTTCTATCGCAGATATCTCAGAGACTTCAGTATGCCCATTGGCTAAAGTTATGAGAAAAGAATTAAAGAAGAGAAATATCACAGATGTTAAAGTAGTCTATTCGAAGGAACAGGCAATTACACCATTAGATATTATAACAGGCGAGCAGACAAATAAAAGAGTTACACCAGGAAGTATCGCATTTGTTCCCTCTGTTGCAGGACTATTAATTGCTGGTGAAGTGATAAAAGATTTGTGTAAAGAATAGAAAGTTGTATTAATAGAGATAAATAATGATGAAAAAGGAAGTTACATGGCTTCCTTTTTTTGTTATAATGTAAAAATAGTGTAGGAAGATAATAGAGGGTAATGATGGAAAATAATAATCAGGAAACCAGATTAAATAAATATTTAGCAGAGTGTGGAGTGTGCTCCAGAAGAGATGCAGATATTCTGATCCAAAAAGGTCATGTTTTAGTTAATGGTAAAGTAGCACAGATGGGCATTAAGGTGAAACCGTCTGATACGATAATCTGTAATGGAAAGACATTAGGGAAAAAGGATGAAAAGGTAGTTTTGGCATATTACAAGCCACTTGGAATTACCTGTACAGAAAAGGATAAATTTGCGGACAAGACAATAAAAGATGCTTTTGATTATAAAGTAAGAGTTACGTATGCCGGAAGACTTGATAAGGATTCTGAAGGTCTTTTATTGATGACCAATGATGGTGATTTGATTCATAAGCTCATGAAAGGTTCGAACAATCATGAAAAGGAATATATGGTCAAAGTTACAAAGGAATTGCCACAAGATTTCAAGGAGAAGATGGAAGCAGGTATTTTTATCAAAGAACTTAAGCAGAAGACAAGACCTTGTGAAGTTGAAGTACTCGGTAAATTTACCTTTCGAATTGTCATAACACAAGGGCTTAACAGACAAATCAGACGTATGTGTGAAGCTTTGGAATTGAGGGTAAATGTGTTACAGCGCGTAAGGGTTGCTAACATTAAATTAGGAAAATTAAGACCGGGTACATTCCGTCGAATTACCGGGGATGAATTAGAGGAATTATATAGCTGTGTCGAAGGGGATTAAAAATGAATCAGACAGAACGCATGAAAGAATTGATAGATATTTTAAATAGAGCATCAAAAGCTTACTATGCACAAGACACAGAAATTATAAGTAATTATGAATATGATGCTTTGTATGATGAATTAACAGAATTGGAAGCTAAGACAGGTACAGTGCTATCCAATTCTCCTACCATAAATGTCGGATACGAGTCTGTAGATGAACTCCCAAAAGAACGTCACGAAAAACCGATGTTATCACTTGGCAAAACAAAAGACAGAGATGAATTAGCAATCTGGCTGTCTGACAAAGAGGGATTGCTTTCATGGAAGTTAGATGGTCTTACCATTGTTTTAACATATGAAGGTGGAAATCTGATAAAGGCGGTAACGAGAGGAAATGGTGAAATTGGAGAAGTAATCACTAATAATGCCAGAGTCTTTAAAAATGTACCGCATGTAATTTCGTATAAAGGTCAGCTTATTTTAAGAGGAGAAGCTATTATAAAGTATTCTGATTTTAATAAGATAAATGAAGAAATAGAGGAAATCGACTTAAAATATAAGAACCCAAGAAATTTATGCTCCGGTTCTGTAAGACAGCTTAATAATGAGATTACAGCAAAACGAAATGTGAATTTTTATGCATTTAGTCTGGTGAAAGCAGATGGTGTTGATTTTGAAAACTCACGAGAAAAGCAATTTCAATTTTTAAAAGAACAGGGCTTTGATGTAGTTGAGTATCATCGGGTTACAAATGAAACCATTCATCAAGAAATTGAGAGATATGAAGAAAAAATAAAAACATATGATATTCCCTCAGATGGTCTTGTGCTTTTATATGATGATATAGCATATGGTCTGTCTCTTGGACGAACAGCAAAATTTCCAAGGAATTCGATTGCTTTTAAATGGGCCGATGAAATAAAAGAGACAACATTAAAGGAAATAGAGTGGAGCCCAAGCAGAACAGGCTTAATCAATCCTGTTGCTATATTTGAACCGGTTGAGTTAGAAGGAACTACAGTAAGTCGTGCCAGTGTTCATAACGTTAGTATCATGCGAGCATTAAAACTTGGAATTGGAGACCATATTACCGTATATAAAGCAAATATGATCATTCCGCAGATCGCAGAGAATCTCACACAAAGTGATTCTGTGGTGATACCCCAAAAGTGTCCGGCTTGTGGAGGTAATACACAGCTTAAGAAGATTAATGAGGTTCAATCATTGTATTGTCAAAATCCAAGTTGTGATGCAAAAAAGATTAAATCATTTACGCTATTTGTAAGTCGAGATGCGATGAATATAGATGGACTATCTGAGGCAACTCTTGAAAAATTATTAGCAAGAGGTTATTTACATCATTTTAGAGATATCTTTCACTTAGACCGATTTAGTGTAGAAATTACGCAAATGGATGGTTTTGGTGAAAAGTCATATCGTAATCTAATACAAGCAATTGAAAATGCAAGACATACAACTCTGCCAAGACTCATTTATGCACTTGGGATTGTAAATATTGGGTTATCAAATGCAAAAATGATATGTCGGGAGTTTTCAAATGATGTCAATAAGATGTTAGAGGCTGATGTTTCTTCTTTAAGCGAGATTAGTGGTGTAGGTGAAATTATAGCTGGAACCTTTTACGAATTCTTTTCAGATACATCAAACAGACAGGAGTTTTACGAATTATTAAAAGAACTTACCATAGAAAACGAATCTGTAGATCACAGCAATGAAAACATTAATGGGAAATCTTTTGTTATTACCGGTAGTTTGATGCATTATGAAAACAGGGATGAACTGAAGCAGATCATTGAGGGACTAGGTGGAAAAGTAACAGGCAGCGTGACAGGAAAAACAAATGCCCTTATCAATAATGACATTACATCTAATTCTTCTAAAAATAAAAAAGCAAAAGAACTTAATATACCAATAATTACGGAAGATACCTTTATGGAGGAATATTTATCATAGTATAGTTAGTGTAACAATAAGACAAAGGAGTAATGAACATGCCAATTAAAATTCAAAGTGATTTACCAGCTAAAGAGATACTTGAAAATGAAAATATATTTGTAATGGATGATTATCGTGCTATGCATCAGGATATTCGTCCATTACAGATTGGAATTTTAAATCTGATGCCGATTAAACAGGATACAGAACTTCATCTACTGCGTTCTATGTCAAATACTCCGTTACAGGTAGATGTTACGTTTATAAAAATGAATAGTCATATTTCCATGAACACCTCGGCTACACATTTAAACAAGTTCTATAATACTTTTGATGAAATAAAAAGCAGGAAGTTTGATGGTTTGATCATTACCGGTGCACCTGTAGAGCAGATTCCATTCGAAGAAGTGGATTACTGGGATGAACTATGTGAAATCATGGAGTGGTCTAAAATCCATGTAACTTCCACATTACATATCTGCTGGGGAGCACAGGCAGCGCTCTATTACCACTATGGTCTAAATAAAACATTACTGGATAAAAAATTGTTTGGTGTATATAAACATAATGTGCTGAATCGTAAAGTGCCTCTCGTTAGAGGTTTTGACGATGAATTTTATGTACCACACAGTCGCTATACAGAGGCCTCCGCTAAAAGCATACATGAATGTGAGGCACTGACAGTCTTAGCGGAATCGGATGAGGCAGGAGTTTTACTTGCAATGGCAGAAGGTGGAAGACAGATATTTGTCCAGGGTCATTTTGAGTATGACAGAAGAACACTTCAGACTGAATATGAACGAGATATAGAGAAAGGTCTGTCAATTGATGTGCCTCTTAACTACTTCCCGGATGATGATCCAACAAAGAAACCAATGCTTCAGTGGAGATCTCACTGCAATAATTTATATACGAACTGGTTAAATTATTACGTATATCAGAATACACCGTATGAATTGTAAGGATGGCTTGGAAACAGTGCATTTAATAAATGCCATAGGAGGCAATCATGATTAAGGTTCAAAACTTGTCCTATTCGTATCCACAAAAGGATCTATATAAAAAAGTTTCATTTACGATAGAAGAAGATACACATTGTGCTTTGATTGGTACCAACGGTACAGGAAAAAGTACGTTACTCGATTTACTGATGCACCCAGAAGACTATCTGTACGATGGAAAAATAATAATTGACAGCATAAGCAGAATCGGATATGTTAGTCAATTTTCGCAATTAGATCCCAAAGAAGATATGACCGTGTTTCAATATATCAGCGATGAGTTTGTAAAGCATGAGCAGAAAATATTTGACTTATGTAAAGAAATGGAGACTGCCGTAGATCTGGAAAAGATTTTTGAAGAGTATCAAAAAGTATTAGATGAATGGAATGCGATTGATGGTGAGTCTTACGAAATCAATATTAAGAAGCAATTAAAACTAGCTGATCTGCAAAAGTTAGAAGGACAAAAAATCAGTAGTCTGAGTGGTGGAGAATTTAAATTGGTTCAGATAATTAGAGAAATGATGCTAAGTCCAAGGTTTCTTATTATGGACGAACCAGATGTGTTTTTGGATTTTAAACGTTTGAATGCATTAGGAAATCTGATTAATGCCCACAAAGGAACACTTCTTATTATCACACATAATCGGTACTTGTTGAACCATTGCTTTAATAAGATACTTCACATGGAAAATATGGATGTTCAAGAATTTAATGGAACTTATACAGAATACAATTATGAACTTCTTGCTATGAAGATAGATTTAGAAGAGGCAGAAAATGCAGACCAAGAAGAGATAGAACGTCAAAGTAAAATTTTAGAAAAATCCAGAGCGAAAGCGACGCTAATGGACAACGCATCCCTTGGAAGAACAGTACACGCCAGACAGACCTTGGTGGATCGGCTAAAAGCAAGAAAAACAAAGTCTCCTTTCGTGGATATCAAACAGCCGGAGATTCATTTTGACCTGGAAAACGACGTGGTAGATGAAACGATTCTGGAGTTAACGGATTATAGCGTTGCATTTGATGAGCAGCTTTTAGAGCATGTATATTTTGAAATGCGGCCTACAGAGCATATAGCAATTGTGGGGAATAATGGAACCGGAAAAACAACAATTCTATGTGATATCTTTGAAAATAAAAAAGACACAATCAGAATGAGTGAAGATGCAGAGGTAAGCATGTTTTCCCAGGTTACGGGCTCATTATATGAAGATACGAAAACGATACTTGAAATTTTTGAAGAAAAAGGGTTTGATACAAAAAATGATATAGAGAATTATTTAAAAAAATATGGTTTTGAAGGAGATATGCTTGGTCAGAGAGTTAGTGAATTATCTGGTGGAGAAAAGGATTTGTTTCAATTAGCGGTGCTCTCATTAAATAAAACCAATTTCTTGCTACTGGATGAACCAACGGGGCATTTGGATGTTTATGCGCAAATTGCTTTAGAACAGGCAATTTCAGAGTACAAAGGTGCAATTCTTATGGTCTCCCATGATTATTATACGGTGGCCAATTGCATGGACTATGTACTTTTGGTAGAAAACAATACTGTGCGCAAAATGAGCATCCGTAGATTCCGACAGATGATTTATGCCAATCATTTCGACAAAGATTATCTGCTGCTGGAGCAAAAGAAAAAAGAGATAGAAACCAGAATTCAAAAGCTACTTCAAGTGAATGAATTTGAAAAGGCAAAGGTTCTGATGGAGTCATTAGAAGAAACTATTAAAAAAATGAAAGTGTCAATGACACAATTTCAATAAGATTGGTGGTGTAGGTAGTTGTGGTGTCAGTTGAGTTTTGAATGGAGATTGGTGTCAGGTCTTTTGACTGTAATGTGTAAAAAATCAAATGAATTGTAACGATGAAAATAGATTGTAGAAGATAATCTGTGGTATGAGAATCGGTACGTGGAATGTAGAGATAAGCAGTATGTTTTGGAGTTGTCTGTGAAGGGCGATTTTGGCATGCTGCTTTAAGAGGGTATCTGTTGATATAGATAGTAATATTGGAAACTATTTTAGAAATAGAGCAAGGAGTAAAGGATGTTTTATAAAATAGAACAAAACCAAGTACATAAAATCGAAGACAACCATAACATCAAATATCAGCAAAATGAAAAATGGATTGGGTATTTGACTATTGAAGATTTGAATCATTGGAAAAAAGCACTTGAAATAGAGCAATCTGTGATTGATGAATGTCAGGAAGCACAGACACATT